>CAYNFL010000131.1:0-5422 GCA_964396465.1 uncultured Christensenellaceae bacterium | reverse complement strand
CAGCCTCGCGTGTTCGTGCTCAAAAACGCTGATCTGCCGCGCGATCTGCATATTCTCCATCACCTTTTTCCGCACCCGCATCATCTCCGTGTATTCGCTCGATTGTGTGAGCGCGTTTACGAGCGCCATCAGTTCCTTATTGGGTATCATGGCGCGCCTCCTTTTTTACGTTGATGATACATTATATTGCGGAATGTGGCGGCGTGTGCGCCGCGTCAAAAAGCCGCGCTGCCTGCGCGGCCATATCTTTCTGCTATCTTCAGTTGATCGCCTGTGTCAGGTTTTATCGGATTTCAACGTGACAAATCAAGCGTTAACCGCCTCATGCTTCTTCGTCTTCGTCTTCCTCCCCCAAGAATTCCGTCACCTTGTCGATGAAAAGTATGCCGTCAAGATGGTCGATCTCATGGCAAAAGCACTTGGCGAGGTCTCCCTCCGCTTCTATCGAAACCTCTTTGCCGTTTTCATCGAGCGCGCATACTTTAACATGCGCGGGCCGCTTGAGCCTCCTCCATACGCCCGGTACGCTAAGGCAGCCTTCCTCCACCTCCTGCTCCCCTTGCGCGCTGGCAATGCTCGGATTGATCATCCTTAAGAGCCCATCCGGCGTATCCACCACGATGAGCCGGCGCAGTATGCCGATCTGCGGCGCGGCCAGCCCCGCGCCGTTGCCGGTATTTTTCAGCGTATCCTCAAGGTCGTTCAAATGCTGCACGATACGCGGTGTGATCGTTTCGACAACCTTGCAGTTTTTGCGCAGAACCTCGTCGCCTTCCGTCCGTATTTCCTTTAATGCCACTGCTTCCTCCCATATGCCGCAATCATTCAGTCACCATATATCATACCGTATTATCTTCCCCGGCTCAACTTATTTCATTGCGTTTTGCCAAAAATACAGCTGCGTGCAGCGGCGCGCTTGCCTAGCAAAAGCCTAAAAAAAGCTGTTTGGTATGCATAACAGAGTCCCCATTGACATATCATTGATTAGAGACTATAATAAATATACAATCAATGCTGAATCTCCGAATAGCGGAGAGCGGGAGAACCAACTTTTGGGGTGAATCCGGGAAACCGGTAGGGCACCTTTCAGCCCGAACCCGACAGCTAATCTCGTAAGCGCATGAGAGGGGAATTTTTTGTTACTCAAAAATTTCTTGCGCTTGCATCACCTTGCGGGCGCATTTTTATTTTCGAAGTCCCGGAAAGCGCAATTTTCCGTGGTATGGTTTTTATAAACCGAAAGGAACTCACAGGACAATGGCGGCAACGCCAGGAAAGGAGTAAAGCATGTTCAATATCGCGATATGCGGAGTCGGCCGGGCAGGGCTCGAAGTCGTTCGGGCTTTGCGTGAAAGCCGCAAATTCAATATCGTCGCGGCGTTCTGCCGGGACGGCAGCGATAAAGCCGGGCAGGATATCGGCGAGCTTTCGCTGACCGGAAAGATGGGAATAACCGCAACGCCCATCGCACAGGCAAAAGAAGTATTCTTGGATACGCGTGTGGATGTCGTGGTGGATTTTTCAAATCCCGAGGCCAGCTGGAAGCTGCTGAATGCTTGCAGCGTCGCCGGAGTGCCGTGCGTCATCTGCACAACGGGCTTCACCGAAGCGGAACTCGCCCGCATGCAGAAAATGGCGTACAGCGCCCGCATGGGCGTCGTATACGCGCCCAACGTGACCATCGGCATCAATGTGCTGATATCGTTGCTCAAGACAGTTGCGCGCGCGCTGCCTTTATTCGATTACCAGATCACCGAAATGCATCACAGCCGCAAGCTCGACAAGCCCTCGGGTACCGCAAAGCGCATCGCGGAGACGCTTCAAAGCGAGCTCCCCGATATCCCCGTCAGCCCCATACCGATCAATTCGGTGCGCGCGGGCGGTTACATCGGCGTCCACGAGGTGCTGGCAGTAGGCGAATATGAAAAGCTTTCAATATCCCACGAGTCGTTTTCACGCAGGGCTTTTGCGCAGGGTGCATTGCTCGCGGCGGAATATGTGATGAACAGAAAAGGATGGTATTACATGGAGGACGTCATCGACGTCAGCTCCATTCTCCGCGAAAACGAATACGTTGACTCCCAGTCGAATATCATCAGCTAATCCTCCGTATCGGTATGGCGCGTTTATGACGCTTGGCATCTTATCATCAAAGCAAAGCCGGGTTCCTCCTCCGGCTTTGCTTTTTCTCGCCGCCAATACGCCCATAATCAGGCAGTTTTTTTTGCGCATAAAATGTGGTACAATCAATAAAAAACAGCGAGGATGATTATGCAATCAAAGGTACTGTTCGCACCCGTGATATTTCAAAAATATGATCCGGAAGAAACCCTGCCTTCACGGTTTTCCCGCCTCATCGGCCGCTTAGATTTGGCATCTGCCGTAAAAGGCAAGCGCACGGTGGTCAAGATGCACCTCGGCCGAAATATCGGCTATACGACGATCCACCCGCTTTTTGTGCGGATGCTGATCCAAAAGCTGAAAGCTTATGGTGCAGACCCGTTTATCACAGACCATATCATAAAGAGTGCGCGCGACCGTGGGTACACGGAAGAATATTTGGGCGCGCCCATCGTTAAGGTATGCGGTGCGGGCGACGACGAATATACCGAAGCGTTTGTGGACTACCACACGTTCAAAAACGTCGATATCGGGAACCGCATCTATGAAGCGGAGGTCTTGATCGACCTGTCGCACGCCAAGGGTCATGGCGCTTGCGGCTTCGGCGGTGCGGTCAAGAACATCGCGATGGGCTGCGTCACCGACCGCACGCGCAACCAGATTCACGCGCTGGAGGGAGGCCTCGTTTGGGACGAGTCTCTCTGCACCCACTGCGAGGCGTGCATCTCCAGCTGTAACCACAACGCGAACAGCTTTCAGGACGGCAAATACAGTGTGTTCTACCACCACTGTACCACCTGCCAGCACTGCGTCAAGGTCTGCCCCACGGGTGCGATATCGCTCGACTCCCACAACTACACGGATTTTCAGACGGGCATGGCGCTTTGTACCAAGGCCGTGCTCGATACGTTCTCGCCGGGCAGCGTATTCTATATCAACTTTTTGACGAACATCACGGCAGTCTGCGACTGTTGGGGCATCTCGACGCCCGCCATCGTGCCGGATATCGGCATCATGGCGAGCACCGATATCGTCGCGGTGGAGCGCGCAAGCCTCGACGCGATCAAGACGGAAAACCTGCTTTCCTCGGGCGTGCCGCAGGGCGTGCCGCTCGGTGAAACCGGCCACCTGTTCGAGCGCATCCACGGCAAGAACCCCTACATCCAGCTGGACGAGCTGGAAAAACTCGGCCTCGGCGCGCAGGAATATGAGATTGAGGAAATACTATAGCGATCTTTACTATGACTGCATAACGAGCCATCCAGTAGCAGCGGGCTGTACCGATATGTTAACCGCTGTAATCCCGGATTAACACAAAAAGCCCGGATGCGCTTGCCCGGGCTTTGTTTTATATGTACTCTATACTATTCCGCCGCCACGGGCGTCGCCGCCGCCTCCGGCGTTTGCTCCACATAAGGCCGCGCGGCCATGTACAGCTTCCACTCCGCGCCGCTCCAGAGCTTGCGGATGACGACACGGCCTTTGCATGAGCTCGCTTCGACGACCATGTTGTTGCCGATATAGACGCCCGCGTGGTGGATCTCATGCCAGCGCCCGCAATCGCAGGTCGTTCTCGACCAGAACAGCAGGTCGCCCGGCTGCAATTCGTCCAGTCTGACCTTATAACCGTTGAAAGCGCAGTACTTGGCCTGCTCTACGGACGACGTGGGTATCGCGATGCCCGCCTGGCTGTACGACCAGTACGCAAAGTACGAACAATCCACGTAGTTGCCCGATCCCCTGCGGCCTTTTGAATACGGATCGCCCACGCGCGTGAGCGCCGCCTGAACGATCGTCGTGCCGATGCGCCCCGGCTCAAGCCCCGCGATGATCTGCGCAAGCTGTTCGGAATTGAGCCCGTCGTACAGATCGACGCCGAGCAGCGCCGCAAACGTCATATTGTAATCGGGATCCATCAGGCCGTCGAGCGCGTCCATCTTATCCCCGTCAAATCCTGTTTGTTCCGCGTATTCAAAACAATCCATGCTGTTGATCGTAACGGTGACCGTCAGCTTTGTTACAGTTACCTCTTCCGGGATGGTTAAAGGCGCCTGAGAGGGGGATCCGTCTCCTTCGCCGACGGAAGGCGTCACCGCTTCAACGCCAGGGGATATGTCCCCTTCGGGAGTTAAGTCCGCTTCGTCGGCGGGGGGGGTGTATTTTACGGTGGATGTTTCCGTGCCGACCGTGATCTGGTTCATGTCGTCGTATATCTTTTCAAGCCGCTCGCAGTCTCCCTCCGTAACCGACACCAGCGTCTTAATATCGTAACCGGATTCCACGGCGAATACGGCCAGCACATCCGCCCAGTTGTTTACCGTGTTGCTGTCGCCTTCAATATCACCGCTATATTCAATCTCAACCTCGTCGGCGGGCGTTCCCAGCTTTGCCACGGAAATCTGTTTGTCCATACCCGCCACAAAGTCTTCGTTGATCTGCACCACTGCACCGCGCACGGGTATCGCCAGCACCGAATCCTCCGTTGCGATTTGCGAGGATTCCCCCTCGGAATCCTCAGCCAACACGGTTTCGGAATCCGAATCGGCAGCGCCTTCTTCCGCGCCCAGCGCTTCGTTGATCTTCCGGAATTCCTCCGCCTGCTGCAACAAAACAAGCCTGCCCTCACATGAATCGATCAGCGCCGCTTGCTGATTGATCGTACCCGTCAGCATATCGGTTTCCGCTTGATACCGGTACACCTGAAGCGCCGTCCACACCGCTGCGCCAATCGAAATGAATACGGCCATCACGATTGCTGTGACGGCAGTAATGATTGAGGCACGCGTGGTATTGACCACGCGCGCTTTTTGATGCGCGTTGGTCTGGGAGGCGATGGTGATGCAGTAACGATCCTTTTTAGCTAATCTTTTTGTCTTCATTTTTCGTCTCCCGCGTATAATTCGGCGTCATACATATATAAACCCGAATGAAACATATGAAACAAAAGCGAATGAATTTTTTTTATTGTATTCCTAAAAGGCCCGAGGGCTTACCCGCCTGCTGCGGGGTGCATGCTTCCATTATCGTTTTTTTTTCGCGTTCTGTCAATAATCCTTATCGTGTCACAGAATCCTTGATTTATCGACAAGCTTGGATAGAATATTACGTTGTACGTACTGATCCTGCGCGCAAAGCGCTTCGAGTGATTTGCTTGTATTGGTACAAAAAATGCCGGGAGTTCCCGGCATCAGCTTGCTGACAAAGCCTTCTGTACGGATGTATGGTCGGAAGCTGTTGTGGACTCCGCATAGAAACATGCCTTTCGATTATTGGCCTGCCACTGGCAGACCAATCCCTTGAG
>CAYNFL010000130.1:0-5434 GCA_964396465.1 uncultured Christensenellaceae bacterium | reverse complement strand
AAGGTTCCAGCCTTCGTTGACCAAAACGCCGCCGTTGACGATGTTTTCGTATATACGATGATCAATCGTACGCTTCTTTACTACGCCGATCAAGCTTCCCGCCGCTTCGTATATATACCCGTGCCGCCCCACGATTCCCATATGTATGATTTTGCCGGAAACGTCCTTGACAAATACGATATCGCCCGGTTGCAGCTCGTCTTTGGTGATGGGCGTACAATAGTCGTTGTAGGTGTCGCTCGCCGTGCGGTCGGTATATTCGTCATAATAACCCAGTTCGTTGACGGCATACCACCAAAGCCCGCTGCAGTCCCAGCAGTAGTCCCCGGGATACTCCCAGCCGTTCTCGGCGCTTTCTTCCGCGATATCCATGAAATACTCGTACCGGCCTTCGGTGAAATAGTCAGGAAACAGATCGCAGACTTTATCGACGAATTCCTCCGTGATCGGATCGCCTTGGCCGCTGTATATGTATTGGCCGCCGACGCATGAATCGAGCAGATCCAGCAAGGGCTGTACCTTTCCGGAAGGCGCTTCCTCATCCGCGTACTTTTCTTCATAATACTCGTAGTCTTTTTTGCTTTCCTCGGCGGTAACCGGCGCACAGGACGTAAGCATAAAAGCGCATATAAGCAGTAAAACGACCGAAATACAACGTTGCTCAGCTTTCATCATGGCCGTATTATATCGAAATCAAAGAAAGTATTCAACCCGCGATACGCTTGCGAATTGTAAAATGGTTATCTTCGGTTTGTTACGGATGCGGCGGAGTAAAAAGAATAGCGCCGTTTGCCTTCGGGAAAACTAACCGCAAAAGCAAAAAGGGTGATGGATATGAAAAAATTGTTGATCATTGCGCTCGCGACGATGCTCGCGCTCGCGCTGCCGACAGCCGCGTTCGCGCAGGGCATCACGCCCAACGCAAAGGCCTTTGTGCTCATGGACGCAAACTCCGGAACGGTGCTGGAAGAAAGTAACGCGGATGAACAGCTGCCATGCGCAAGCGTGGTAAAGACCATGACGATGCTGCTGATTTTCAACGCGGTGGACAGCGGCCGTTTGTCACTTACCGATACCGTGACAATCAGCGAACACGCGGCGTCAATGGGCGGTACGCAGGTGTTTTTAGATACCAACACGATGCATACCGTCGAAAACCTTATAAAAGCCATGGCGATATGCAGCGCGAACGACGCGACGGTGGCACTTGCGGAAAAGCTTGCGGGCAGCGAGCAGGCGTTCGTCGAGATGATGAATAAACAGGCACAGGCGATGGGGCTCGGGGCGAAATTTGTCAACGCGACCGGGCTGAACGCGGACGGGCAGACGATGAGCGCGCGTGATATCGCATCAATCAGCAAAGAGCTGGTTAAGTTTAACGAGCTGCTGGCGTTAAGCGCGATATGGATGGAAAACTACGGCCATCCAGACGGGCGCGAAACCGAGATGGTCAACGCGAACCGGCTTGTGAGGTATTATGACGGCGGGGACGGGCTGTGCACAGGCTCTTCGGATTCCGCAGGGTATTGCATCGCGGCGACGGCGGAGCGCGCCAGCGGGCGGTTCATATACGTGGCGCTCGGAGCGCCCGGCAGCGACGCGCGGTTTGAGGATGCGAAGGTGGCGCTGGATTACGCGTTCGCGGGCTTTTCTCCCACATCCGTCGTGAGGGAAGGGCAGCAATTGGGCCAGAATTATCCTATTGCGGGCGGCACAAAAGCGACTGTGGACGTTTACGCGGGCGGAGAGTTCTTCGCGCTGCTGGAGAAGGGCAGCGAGGGGCAGATTGAAAAGGAACTCGTGATGCTCAAGGAGGTAAAGGCTCCCGTAACGAAGGGGCAGAAGATCGGATACCTGCGAATACTGGTTAATGGCGAGGAGATCGGGCGCGTGGATGCTGTTGCGGGGGAGGATGTGCCCGAGGCAAGCTTCGGCAACTCGCTGCACAGCATACTCATCTGGTGGCTGTTCGGGTAATGCCTTCGCGTTTGACATGCCGCCCTTACCTGCTGTAGAATACACGGCGGGAGGGGTTTTATGCGAATACTAATTGTAAACGATGACGGCATCCATGCCAAAGGTTTGTTCACGCTCGCAAAAAAGCTTTCCCAAAAACATGACGTAACGGTGGTCGCGCCCGAATCTGAAAGAAGCGCGACCTCCCATTCGATCACCATCTACCGTCCGCTGCGCGTAAGAAAAGCGGAGATTCCCGGTTTGGAGGGCGTCAATTGCATTGCGATAGACGGGCTTCCGGTGGACTGCACAAAAATCGGCATATCTTATGTGGCGAAATCCAAAGTGGATCTCGTCGTGTCGGGAATTAACCATGGCTCCAACATGGGAATCGATATACTGTATTCCGGCACAGTCGCCGCCGCGCTGGAGGCCGCGCTGACGGGATACAACGCGCTCGCTGTATCCTGCTGCAGCTCATGCCCGGAAAACCTGGATGCTGCCGCCGAAATCGCGTCACTCGTAATTGACAGCGGCCTGTTTGACGGTGGACAAAAAGGCATACCGTACAACCTCAACGTACCCGACCTGCCGTTTGAGCAGATCAAAGGCATCCGGGCAGTCAAACAGGGAAAAACGATGTATGACGACGTCGCCGATGTGCGCAGCGACCCTCGCGGCAGGGAATACGTTTGGTTAACGGGCGAATATGTTGAAGAAAAAACGGGAGAAGAGACGGATGGTTCCGCGGTATCGGAAGGGTTTGCCGCGATCACCCCGATTAAAATTGACATGACCGACACGCAGCGAATGCCAGAATTGATTTGCAGGATGGATAAAATCAAATTGCATATATAAACCGGGCATGCTATACTGAAGCTGAATAGATGCATTTACGGGGTGAATATGCAGGATAACGATATCATAAAAGTCATCGCGGATAAACAAAGCAATATGAGCAAAGGCCACCGCGCCATCGCTTCTTTTATAGTGGATCATTACGATACAGTCGCTTTCATTACGGCCTCGCGCCTTGGAGAGCTCGTGGGCGTCAGCGAGTCCACGGTGGTGCGGTTTGCGTGCGCGCTGGGGTATGACGGTTACCCCGAACTTCAGAAAAAGCTTCAGGAGCTTATTAAAACGCGCCTGACCAACGTACAGCGCATGGGGCTCGGCAACGATATGCCGGAGGAGGAGCTCGTGCGCACCTCGCTTCGAACCGACATCACGAGCCTGCGGCACATCAAGGAAGTGCTGGATTACAGCATGGTCGGCAAAGCCGCAGATATGATACTCTCCGCACGGCAGGTATACATAATGGGCCTTCGGGCCAGCGCGCCGCTTGCGCAGTTCTTCTGGTATTATCTCAATTATATCATTCCCAACGTCAGCCTCGTAACATCGAGCCTCGAGGGGGATATATTCGGGCAGCTCATGCACGCGGGCAAGGAAGACCTTATTGTATCCATCAGCTTCCCGCGCTACTCGTCGAGGACGGTGGAGGGCGTAACGTTCGCGAAGAACAACGGCGCGAAGGTGCTTTCCATCACCGATAACGAACTATCGCCGCTGGTAGCGCTTTCGGATGAATGCCTGTATGTCAGCATGGATATGAACCTGTTCGTCGATTCGCTCGTCGCACCCTTAAGCGTGATCAACACGCTCGTGCTGCTCATGGGCATGCGTAAGAAGGACGGCTTAAAGCAGAACTTTGAAATGCTCGAAGACCTGTGGCGCAAGCATGACGTATACACCAACAAGGACACGCGCGGATGAAGCGCGTTTTCGTGATCGGCGGAGGCCCGGCGGGTATGATGGCGGCGTACGCCGCCGCGATGTCGGGAAAAGACGTAACGCTGTTTGATAAAAACGAAAAGCTAGGCAAAAAGCTGTACATCACCGGAAAAGGGCGCTGCAACATCACCAACGCCGCGCCGATATCGGAGTTTCACGAGCACGTCGTACAAGGCGGCTTATTTTTATACAGCGCGTTTTACGCGCTCGACAACATGGCGTTGCTCGAGCTGCTTTCGCGCTACGGGCTGAAAACAAAAACGGAGCGCGGAGGCCGCGTGTTCCCCGAATCCGAAAAGGCCAGCGACGTGACCAAGGCGCTGGAGCGGGCGCTCAAGGATGTGGGCGTGCGTCTGTCGATGAATACCGGCGTTCGGGAAATCATCATTGAAAACGGCAGAGTTGAGGGAATCGTAGCGGGCGGCAAGCAGCTGGAATGCGGCAGCGTGATCGTCGCGACGGGCGGGCTGTCGTACCCATCCACGGGCAGCACGGGCGACGGATACGAGTTTGCCAAGCGCGCGGGGCATACGGTGGCGCCGCTGTCGGCTTCGCTCGTCGGGCTGGATACTGCTGAAGACGTAAGCGGCCTTGCCGGGCTGACGCTGAAGAACGTAGGCTTTTTACTATTGCGGGGGAATAAGGCTGTATACAGCGAACAGGGCGAGATGCTGTTTACGCATACCGGCGTATCCGGGCCGCTCGTGCTCTCGGCGAGCGCGCACATCAAAATCGACGGGCAGTATGAAGCCGAGGTGGACTTAAAGCCCGCGCTCGATGAAGCGACGCTGGACAAACGGCTGCAGCGCGATATCGCGGAGAAGCGGAACAAGGACTTTGCCAATGTGCTCTCCGGGCTGGAACCCGCCCGGCTGATCCCTCTCATTGTGAAATCGACCGGTATCGCGCCGGACAAGAAAGCGAACTCCATCACGCGCGAGGAGCGCGCCAAACTGGCGCGTACGCTCAAAGGCCTGCGCTTTCATATCAAGGGCAAGCGGCCCATCGAGGAAGCGGTCATTACGCGCGGCGGCGTGGATCTAAAGCAGATCGACCCCTCCACGATGCAAAGCAAGTTCACCCACGGGCTGTACTTCGCGGGAGAGGTCATCGACGCGGACGCGTATACGGGCGGCTTCAATTTGCAGATCGCGTTTTCCACCGGGTATCTCGCGGGGCTAAAGGCATAGCAGTGAATCGTAGGGGCGGATATTATCCGCCCGCGAAACCTTACACCAACAATACGGCGGAGCTCATTCCACCGTTTTTTATTGCCGAAATACCCATGATATAATATAATTGTGCGGACAGGGGCGGGAAGCCCGAACGAAAGGGTGAACGAATGGCGACTCCCATTGAACGCATACGCAATTTCTGCATCATCGCGCATATCGACCACGGCAAATCGACGCTGGCTGACCGAATGATTGAAGCAACGCATACCGTGCCGCAGCGCGACATGCACGAACTGATGCTCGATACCATGGAGTTGGAGCAGGAGCGCGGCATCACGATTAAGGCGCAGGCAGTGCGCATGTTCTTTGAGAAGGACGGCGCGGAATATATGCTCAATCTCATCGACACGCCGGGGCATGTGGACTTCACATACGAGGTGTCGCGCAGCATGGCGGCCTGCGAAGGTGCGATACTCGTCGTGGACGCGAGCCAGGGCATCGAGGCGCAG
>CAYNFL010000129.1:0-5597 GCA_964396465.1 uncultured Christensenellaceae bacterium | reverse complement strand
AGCTCGCCCGCGGCGTAGGCCTCCGAATGGATGTAGGATATCTCCTTGAGCTTTAGCGAGCCCTCCATCGAAAGCACGTAGTCGAGCCCGCGCCCGATGTAGAACACGCTGGGCTGCGCGAACTGCTTGCTCGCGAAGCGCTGCAGCTGCTGCTTGTTTTCGAGTACGCGCCCCATCAGAGAGGGGATCTCGGAGAGTTCCTTCGTAAGGCGCGCGTATTCGTCCGCCGCTATATGGCCCGAGTGCTTCGCAAGCTCGAGCGCGATCATGTATATCGCCATGAGCTGCGTGCTGTAAGCCTTGGTAGACGCCACCGCGATCTCCGGCCCCGCGTGCGTGTAAAGCACCGCGTCGGTCTCCCTGGCGATAGAGCTGCCCACGACGTTGACGATCGCGGCGATCTTCGCGCCGCACTTTTTGGCTTCGCGCATCGCGGCCAATGTGTCGGCGGTTTCGCCTGACTGGCTGATGATGATGATGAACTGATCCGGCGCGATGAGCGGCCTGCGGTAGCGGAACTCGGACGCGATATCGACCTCGACGGGGATGCGCGCAAGCTGCTCGATCACATACTTGCCGACCATGCCCGCGTGGTAAGCGGTGCCGCACGCGATGATGCCGATTTTAGAAGGGATATGGTCCGCGTCGATGCCGATATCGGTCAAATCGAGCGCGCCGTTTTTATAATGCGGTGAAAACGTATCGGTCATTGCCTTGGGCTCCTCATGGATCTCCTTGATCATGAAGTGCTCATAGCCGCCCTTCTCCGCCTGCGAAACGTCCCATTCGATGCGGTAAGGCGCAATGCGTACGTCCTTGCCGTATTCGTCGCGGATGCGAACGGCGTCCTTGGTCAGTACGGCAATCTCGTTATCGTTTAGAAACACCACATCGCGCGTGTATTCGAGCAGCGCGGGGATATCGGAAGCGATGAGGTTTTCTCCCTTGCCCAGCCCCAGCACGAGCGGGCTGTCCTTGCGCACCGCTATGAGCATATCGGGGTGCTTTTCGCAGATGACGCCGAGCGCGTAGGAGCCTTCGAGTTTTTCAACGGCGTTGCTGACTGCGGCCAGCAGGTCGCCCTCGTAATAGTAGTTGATCAGGTGCGCGATCACCTCGGTGTCCGTCTCGGATGTGAACACCGCGCCTTCCTCCTGCAGCCACTCTTTAAGCTTCATGTAGTTTTCGATGATGCCGTTGTGCACCACGGCGATATCGCCCGCGCAGTTCGTGTGTGGGTGCGAGTTTTCAAGCGAAGGCTCGCCGTGCGTCGCCCAGCGCGTATGGCCGATACCGATGGTATTGGCTGCTTCAAAGCCGCTCAGCATATCGCAGAGCTTGGAAAGCCGCCCTTTGGTTTTGCGTACGGTCAGCCTGCCGCCCGAAACGACGGCGATGCCGGCGCTGTCATAGCCCCGGTATTCCAGCTTGGAAAGCCCGCCTAAAAGCACGGGCATTACGTCCCTCGGGCCGGCATAGCCCACGATGCCACACATAGTATTGATCCCCCGAAAAATTGTTTACTTAAGGCGGCTTTCGATCAGCGCTGCCATCTCTACCGCCTGGCGTTCGATTTCCTGTTTGTCCTCGCCCTCGATCATCACACGCACGAGCGGCTCTGTGCCCGACGGTCGTATCAGTACGCGGCCGCGGCCTTTCATGCGCGCCTCCAGCTCGGCGATGCGCTTTTTGACGGCGTCATCCGCCATCACCGCTTCTTTATATTCGTCCTTGACGCGCGCGCCCACGAGCACCTGCGGCAGTATGGTGACGATGCCCGCAAGCTTGGAGAGCGGCTTGCCGCTGCGGCGTACGATAGAAGCAAGCTGGATGCCCGTCAAAATCCCGTCGCCCGTCGTGTTGTGGTCGAGGAATATGATATGGCCGGACTGCTCGCCGCCGAGGTTGAAGCCACTGCGCAGCATCTCCTCAAGCACGTAACGGTCGCCCACCTTTGTTTTTACAATTTTAACGCCCCGCTCCTTCATCGCGATGTCGAGCCCCAGATTGCTCATCACGGTGCAGACCAGCGTGTCCTTTTTAAGCAGCTTGCGTTCCTTTAAATCGAGCGCGCAGATCGCCATGATTGCGTCGCCGTCCACGACGAGGCCGTGCTCGTTGACCGCGATCACGCGGTCGGCGTCGCCGTCGAAAGCAAAGCCGATATCCGCGCCGAGTTCCGCCACGAGCTGCGTTAATTTCTGCGGGTGTGTGGAGCCGCAAAAGTCGTTGATGTTCGTGCCGTCGGGCGTGTTGTAATACGGTATGACGTCCGCGCCCAGTTCCTTAAAGGCGCGCGGCGCGACGATGGACGCGGCGCCGTGGGCGCAGTCCAGCACAACTTTAAGGCCGCGCAGGTTCGTGTCCGTTGTCGAAAGCAAAAACTCCTTGTATTCCGCGAGCGCGCCCGCCGCGCTCACCTTGCGCCCGATATTGGCGCCGGTCTGCAGCGGTACTTCCTCGCTGCCGCCCAGTATGATGCGCTCGATCCTGTCCTCAATCGCGTCGGGCAGCTTTTTGCCTTCCGCGCTGAAGAACTTGATGCCGTTGTACTCCACCGGGTTGTGCGACGCGGAGATCACCACGCCCGCGTCCGCGCCGTAGTTGCGCGTTAAAAACGCGATGCCCGAGGTGGGTATGACGCCCGCGAGCACCGCCTCCGCGCCGACCGAGCAGATGCCCGCGACCAGCGCCGATTCAAGCATATCGCCCGAAATGCGCGTGTCCTTGCCGATCAGTATGCGCGCTTTATGAACTTCGCTCGTGAGTGCGTACGCGCCCGCTTGGCCAAGCTTAAAAGCAAGGTCGCAGCTTAAGCTTTCGTTGGCAATGCCGCGCACACCGTCGGTTCCAAACAGTCTTGCCATTTCCCCTCCGTATCATTTTTATTATAGTTAAATTAATACCAATTGGCAAACTGGTATAGTCCTGCTTATTTTTCGTGCAGATAGCTCTGCGCGGAGCTGACGGCGGTTGCGCCGTCCGCGGCTGCGGTAATCACCTGCCGCAGCGGTTTTTTGACGATATCGCCCGCGGCGAAAACGCCCGGGAGGCTCGTCCTCATGCCGCTGTCCGTAAGGATATACCCCGATTCGTCCATATCCACGATGCCATTCAGCTCCAAGGTCTCGGGCGCTTGCCCGATGGCGATGAATAATCCGGATACGGGCAGTTCTCTTTTTTCGTCCGATTTGTTGTTGCGAATGCGGATCGCGGTCACAGAATCGCCGCCCAGCACCTCGTCGAGCTCGCAGTTCCAGACGAATTCGATTTTATCGTTGTTCATGGCAGCTTGCTGCAGCGCTTTTTCGCCGCGCAGCGCGTCGCGCCGATGCACGATATATATGCGGCTGCAAAAGCCCGTGAGGTAGAGCGCGTCCTCCAGCGCGGTATTGCCGCCGCCGATCACGGCAACATCCTTGCCGCGGAAAAATGCGCCGTCGCACGTGGCACAGTAGGATACGCCGCGCCCGACGTATTTCTTTTCGCTTCTAAGCCCGAGCGATTTGAAGCGCGCGCCCATCGCGAGCACCACGGTTTTCGCTTTATACTCGCCGCTTGCGGTCACGACCGTCTTTTCATCGCCTGAAAGCCTGTATTCCTTGACGTCGGCGGTTTCAATTTTCGCGCCATGGCGCTCGGCCTGTTTCTTAAATTTAAGGCCGATCTCCACGCCCGATATTCCTTCTGGAAAGCCCGGATAGTTTTGCACCATATGCGCGCGCGCAATCTGGCCTCCCGCGAATATGCGCTCTAAAACGAGCGCGCTAAGCCCCGCGCGCGCGGCGTATAACGCGGCGGTCAGCCCCGCGGGGCCGGCACCCACGATAATCATGTCGTACATAATCTATGCCTTTCGTTTTTTATGCGCCTATCATACCGTATTTGTAATAAAAACACAACAAACGAACCGTTATTGTCCGATTTCCTGCTGCAATACTTCAAGCGCTTTGATTACCTGCGGATCGCTCAAAAAATCCTCTTTATTCGGATCTGCCGCGGCAGGCTGGCTGGACCCGACGTATACGTCCGGGTAGATGCCGTTGCCGTCGATGCTGCGCCCTTTGGGCGTGAAATATTCGGAGGAAGTGATCTTCAGCCCGGCGCCGGATTCGATGCCGATGATATTCTGTACAACGCCTTTGCCGAACGTAGTCGTGCCGACCACCTCGCCCCAGTCGTAATCTTGCACAGCGCCTGAAAAGATTTCGGCGGCGGAGGCGGTGTTGCCGTTGACGATCAGCGTTATCGGTATGTCGATGCAATCCGCGTCGCTCGAATAGGTCTGACGGTCTCCTTTTTTATTTTCTGTGTAAACGAGCGTGCCCTCGGGCAGCAGCGTATCGAGCATTTTTACCACCACGTCGAGGTATCCGCCCGGGTTGTTGCGCAGGTCGATGACTACGCCCGCCGCGCCATTCTCACGGAAATAATCCATCGCCTGATTGAACAGCACCTCGCAGTTGCCCCCAAATTGTACGATGCACATATACCCGACGTTGTTATCCAGCATATCATAGGTAAGCATTTCGCGTAAAATCTCGCCGCGCACAAGGTCGAACCCGAGCGTCTCATCACCGCGCTTTATGCCGATCGTAACCGATTCTCCATTTTCCCCGAGGCACAGCGCGCTGATTTCCTGCAACGAAAGGTCCGTTACGTCCTGCCCGTCCACGCTGACGATATAGTCGCCGACCTTGATTCCCGCTGCCTCGGCGGGCGAACCGATAAGGAAGGATTGAACCTTTGCGAGGCCTGCTTCCTCGTCCATCACGATGACCATGCCGAGGCCATAGTATTCGCCCGAAAGATCCTGCGTCAGCGTCGCGTATTCCTCGGGCGTGTAGTATGCGCTGTAAGGGTCATGCAGCTCCGCGACCATAGCTTTGAGCGCCGCGTATTGTATATCCTCCATATCAAAATCGCGCAAATAGTAATCGTCGATGATCTGTTCCACTCTCGAGAACTCGTAAAGCGGCAGCGATTCGCTGCTCAGCGACGGTTCGTAAAAGCTTTTCATAATAAAGAAAGTGGCCAGTACGCTGATGATGCATACGAGAGCCATCAGCGCGGCGACATGTGATTTTTTCATGGATCCCTCCGGTTATTTCCGTTCTAATATAGGTATGTTTACATGATCCCAGATTATTCAGTGATAATAAAAAAGGGGATGAATCAAAATACGCTCACAGCGGACAGCTGCCGCAGCTGCATGGCGATACCGAAACGACTGCGCTTCGTATCATGCGTATTTTGTCACATCCCCCGGTTTTCGTTAATGCGCCGCATTGTATGCGTACTTGACGCAATACTGGTGGCGCGGGCACTCGGCGTTGGTCTCGTGCACCTTCGAGTGGCGAAAGTGGATACAGAAGTGCCCCGGGAAGTCGTTGTCCGCAATCGGGTTATCCATATGGGGCATGCCATGCTGGCTTGCCGCGTAGGTAACACCGTTGGAAAGCGTGACCCATATGGGGCGCCTGTCCCAAGACCAGCTGCCGCCGAACATCTTCTTTATGATCTTGGTATCCACCGCGGTCTTGGGTTCACAATCCGCGTGGTACCATCCGCCGAAACGGTACGCCGTATATTGCAGG
>CAYNFL010000128.1:0-5608 GCA_964396465.1 uncultured Christensenellaceae bacterium | reverse complement strand
AGCCAACTCGCCCAGCACGCGCGCACGCGTACCCCGAAGCGACACGGCGGGCGGCACTTCCTTGACCGTTTCCAGGCAAGGGAACAGCCGCAGCACGCGGTCCACAATCACCGCGGGCGCGGACTGCGTATTATAGCTGATATGTAGCTTTTTTTTGGGTTTGACGAGCGCGGAATAAACCTTGAGCTTCTCGGCGGAAAGGTCGTACGCGCCGAGGCTGAGCCCCGCCTCGAGCAGCGCGGCGCGTTCCGCCGCGCAGAGTATGCCCGGCCCGTCGTCGCGCGCGGGCCACACGCCGTCCTGCACGCCAATGGCAAACAGCACGTCGATATCGGGCAGCCTCGCCGTAGCGATATCGAACAGCGCCACCGCGTCGGTCGTGGGCGGTATCACCGCGATCTTCGCAGCCGTAAAGCCCGTTTTGATGAGGCCGCACAATACCTGCGCGCTCATCGGCATATCGCCGAACGCGCGCGCCACCGCAGCGATGATCTCCTCCGCACGCTCAAACACCTGTGCAAAGTACGCGTGCTCGGCGCGCGTTTCGGGCGCATCGAGCTCCGCGCAAATATCTTCAAGTTTTTTTTGTGTATTACACCCGTCTAAAAAATCGATCACCGCCTGCGCCGCAGCCGCCGCGCCGCAGCCCGAAAGCGCCTGCGTCAGCTGTACCAGCGGCGCAGCCGCCCGTTTGCGCATCGCTTCAAAGCGCTGCGCGTCCGCGCCGCGCTTAAAGCCCCACAGCATGTGCCAGCCCTGATAGCCGTATTTTTTGCAATAGGCGTCCAATTCGCGCCGCTGCTCGTCCGTCAATGGCGAGAATATGCTGAGCATATATGAAGCAACCGCGGTCATATCGCCCGCGGCGGCGCAAAGCGCACTGTACAGGAAATCAAAAAAGATGTTGTCCGCGAGGGAGCGGCGCTCGTCCGCGAAGTACGGGATGCCGCACAGCGCGAATTTTACTTTAATCAGCGGCAGGTACGAATCCAGCCTCCCGGCGACCACGGCGATATCGCGGAAGCGCGCGCCCGCGCTGACTTCCTCCAATATTCCGGCGCACAGCGCGTCCGCCTCGTCCTGGGCGGTCTGCGCCTCGGCGAGCGAAATGCCCTCCGGCCTGCCCTCGAACCGCGTGTAGGGGTATCGATACAGATTGGTTTCGAGGAACGAAAGCGCGCCGAGTCCCCCGTGCCTACCCGTAAACCCGCACTGCACCTCCGATATCTCCTGCCCGGCCTGCTTGGCGGCTTCGATGAAGCGCAGCATACCGGCGCGCTCCGACGAAAACAGCTCGCCGTCGCCGCCCCCGCCCGCGCCGCGAAACGCCGCGACGGTATCCGCGCCCAACGCCACGACGGCGGCAAGAAACGCCATCACGGCGGGCGTGGTGCTGTCCAGCCCGTCGATGATGATATGCGCGCCGCGCAGCAGCTCCGCGCCCTTCGCGCGCCGCGCCGCCACCGCGTATATATCCGCAAAATCCACGCGGCCCGCGCTGATCGCGTCATAGTTCTCCAACAGCGCCGCGCTGTCAATGAGCTTACCGGCCAATGCGCTGTCGCGCACACATTTTGCCGCTTCGCGCAGGCTCTGCGGCGTCTGGCGGTGGCTTTTGAGCCGCGCGATGAGATCCGCCGCGCAGGCCTCGAAATCGGGCTGGGTATCCGCGCCGTGGAACGGCTGCACCATCCGTGACAGCGCGCGCGAGGCGATCATCGCGCGCTCCGCACCCGATATAAAATCGCACACCCCGGTATCCTCGATCACCTTCATGGCGAGGCGCTGTACGCTCATCACCTGTAGGCCGAATATGCCATCCACGCCGCAGGCCTCCATGATGTGCTTCTCCGTCTCGAACGTGAGCTGCCCCGGCACGATCACGAGCACGCGCGCAAACGGGTCGGCAATCAGCGTGCCGATATGCGCCATCACATAGCGGCTTTTTCCGCTGCCGCTGCGCCCCGATACCGCCGTTACGCCCATACGCCCCTCCGTCTGTACAGATGGAAATATTATATCACACAACGCGGACAAAAAGGGGACTGAGGAGGGGGAAGGAAATTTTTATGCGATGTCGAATTATATATCAATAGATAAAAATACAAGACAAACAAAGCTATATAAAAATATAATTTTAAAGGTGTTAAAGTTGAAGATAGAACTTGATATTAACGAAATTAAAAGATTTATAAATAATAATGGAATCGATCCATATGAATCTTGTCCTTGTGGTTCAGGAGTAAAATATAAATGGTGTTGTAAACCAAATACCAAGCGATGTAGTAACAGCAACGAAATAAAATATCTATACCATAATCTAAAAAGTGAAGTCTGGAACCGTAGAAAATGGAAACCCATGAAATGTCATTGGTATAATTGTACGGAAGATACACAACAATGTCATTCCATTCAGAATAATAGATTTCTAAATCAAATTTGCGGTGCAAGAAAAGAAGTCTATCATTTTATCCCAAAAGGTACAATTGGCTCTGAATCAATGGAATTGCATGAAGAACCGATTTTTTTAGCAAGTACATTTAACGGTTTTTGCAATAAACATGATACAGAATTATTTGCTATTATTGAGGCAAGCAATCCAATAGTCTTCTCAAATGAACAGTTATATGCTTTTGTATACCGTAATTATTATTATATGTTGTTAAAGAAAGAAATAATACAGTCGATTATTTTTAGAACTTCAATTCAAGCAACACCACAATACTATCAGAAGGATTATAAACCCAGAAGTAGCCATGATGCACAAATGGCAGTGGATCTGATTTTAGATCTTCGAAAAAATCAAATAATGCATGATGAATTATTAGAAGTAATTAAAGATATAGAATCGAATTATGACGAGAACCAGCACACTTGGAGTATTAACAACCATTGCATGGTTTTTAGTGATATTAGGAAGCTGAAACTGAATAATGCAAATTTCTGCTTTCAGACTGTACGAGAATATATACTAAAAAGCGAAGCAGATTCTCGCTACACTTCAGCAACAATTGATAATTATAAAAATAAAAGGTTTAACCATATTTCAACAATTGTTCTTCCGTGTAGCGAAAATAATGAAATTGAAATCTTCTTCTCTATTAGTAATAAGCATCAAACCCCTTCTCCTTATCAATTTATTGAGCATGTCAATACATGCCCAGTATTATTATTGATGCTTACGAAGAACTTTAAATTTCAAAAGATAAAATGTATGACTTGTTTTCTAATGAAACCAAAAAGCAAATTAATAATGTGTTATTGAATAAAACTTTTTTAGATAGTGCTACTTATTTAATGGATGATGTTTATAGTACGCCAAAGATAAGTCTATTACAATTATATAAGTGATTGTATATTCTAAATATATTTTTGTGAATCATCAAGTACCTAGTCTCAGAAAGTGCGAGTCCCCCATCCCCCAGTGCAAACCGTGTAGGGGCGGGTTTCCAAGCCCGCCCGGTATCGCGATATCAGCGAGGTTTTCGGGACGGCACGGATGCCATCCCCTACGGGAAAGATGGTATATAGGCCGCGTGTGCATACCGACGTTTTTGTTTTCGTTTTGCAGGGGCGGATAGCATCCGACCGCTTTGCAGAAAGCCCGACGATGCCATGCTGAGCCGAAGGCGAAGCATATTAAAGCTGCCTCTTTTTTTGCGCCTATCAAAAAACTGGCATAAAAAGGATGGCCATGAGGAGGAAAGTGCATATATTCACATCGAGATTTTAATGGTATGATTAATGGGATTGATCGGAACAAGGAGCGACTATGAGCGCAACGCATTTGAATCTGCTTTTTCCGCAATGGCAGGGAGGCGGGCCGGATATATCCACATATTACGGGGCAAAAGAATTTCAGGCGCTTTACTTGAATCAGATTTCTGTAACAGAGATTGAAGTGAATACGCAGAAGTCCGGCGAGGTTGCTGGCGATATATTTGAATACACCGGCATATTGCGCCAGATGGAGCGCGCGCACGACCGGCTTAAAACGGAAGCGCCCAAAACCGTATTCACGCTGGGTGGCAGCTGCGACGCGGACGTTCCCTCGGTCGCGTATCTGAACCGCAGATATGGCGACATGACGTTGTTATGGATTGACGCCCATGGCGATTTGAATACCCCTGCTTCCTCCCCCAGCAAGTATTTCTACGGCATGCCGGTTCGCACGTTGATCGGGGAAGGGGACGGCAGTATCGTTAAAAGCCTTCCTTCCACGTTATCGCCCGGGCAGGTGATACTGATGGGAACGCGTGATCTCGATCCCGGCGAGCAATTGTACATCGAAAGCCGCGCCATACCGGTATTGTCCGTTTCGGATATCGAAAAGCATTCCAAAGCCGTATTCGATGTGATCCGCTCGAGAGGCAGCGCCAATCTGTATATCCATGTCGATCTGGATGTTTTGGAACCCACGCAATTCCCGTACGTTCCGCTACCCGTGCCTGCGGGCTTGTGCATGGAAACGCTGCAAAGCCTGCTTAACAAGCTCAATGCGGAATTCAATGTGGTCGGCCTTGGCTTGATGGAGTGCCAGCCCACCGGGAATCAGCGGTATCCGCTGCTTGAGGAGATCAGCAGAATCGGCACGGGGCTGAGCCGCAACCAATTATACGATGCACGTAATGAACAGGAATCCGGTTGTATTTAGCATTTCGTTTCACACATAATTGAAAGCCCATCGTCCGCCCAAACCTGTAGGGGCGGATAGCACCCGCCCGCTGTACAGAAAGCCCGACAATGTCATGCTGAGACGAAAGCGAAGCATCTTTAAGCGGCTTTTTCAAAGATTCTTCTGGCGCTTTGCGCCCTCAGAATGACAGAGAAGGACTCGCGAGGCAGGCCACTGCTTTTTTCGGTCATCTTTACTTTAGAGCTTGCGCTATTGTTTACACACGAAATGGACGCAATTCGCAGGCAAGAGTGGAAGATGTTTATTATTCTCAAGGATATGCAGGAAGAAAAGGCATATGCGATGTTCACGTTGCTGCACATCCCTTTATATGCGGCAATTTTGTATCTGCTGCTTTCACCCAATGTTTTGATCGGTTTCTATATTACTGATGTTTTTCTGATAGCCCATACAATCATCCACTTTATATTCGGTAAAAAACCCTCGAATCAATTCACCGGGAAAATTTCAAAGGCAATCATCTGAGTTTCCGGCGCATTTGCGCTCGTCCATTTAATATATCTCGCTATCTCATAAAAAGCTGCATACCGCGAAGCAATACTGTCAATTACAAGGGCGAATGTGCAGATATAATGGCACGTTTTTCCCCGCTTCGCGGGTCGCTCGCGTTCGATTCCTCTGTTCGCTATGGGCTTACGCTTCGCTTCGCTCGCCTTCGCCTCATGCTCACAGAATCAAAGCCTTCGCTTCATCACCCACTGGGCGCGCTTGGCTTTAATTCCCTTCCAATCTCCAAAATAAATGACCCCTTGTTGGGGTCATTTATTTTGGAGCGGGTGATGGGAATCGAACCCACGTAACCAGCTTGGGAACAGCAAAAGACCGTGTTTACTGGAGTTTTTCTTGTACCAAGGCAGTCTATATTTGTGCATGTCTGAGGTCTCGAATGACGGATGAACCGAGATAAACTCA
>CAYNFL010000127.1:0-5650 GCA_964396465.1 uncultured Christensenellaceae bacterium | reverse complement strand
CGGTGCACGAGGGTTTCGGGCAATCCGAAAGCTCGGTGCTGCTCGCGAACTTTCCGTGGTTCCCCATCCGCCCCGGATCCACAGGCAAGCCTTCGCCGCTGTATGATATCGACCTGCTGGACGCGGACGGCAACCCGTGCGAGGAAGGCATCGTGGGCGCCATCGTTGTAAAGAGTACCGATAAAGCTCACCCCCTTGGGCTGTTTCACGGCTACTGGAAGGACGAAGCCGCCATGCAAAAGAGCTGGGTCAACGGTATCTACAGCACGGGCGATATGGCATGGCGCGACGCGGACGGATACTTTTGGTTCGTTGGCCGCTGCGACGACGTGATCAAATGCTCCGGCTACCGCATCGGCCCTTTCGAGGTGGAAAGCGTGCTCATCGAACACCCCGCCGTGCTGGAATGCGCCGTCACCGCCGCGCCCGACCCGGTGCGCGGGCAGGTCGTGAAAGCCACCATCGTACTGGCCAAGGGCTATGCCGCAAGTGAAGCGCTCAAAAAAGAGCTGCAAAACCATGTGAAGAAGCAGACCGCGCCGTACAAATACCCTCGCATCGTGGAGTTTGTGGACGCGCTTCCCAAGACGATCAGCGACAAGATACAGCGCAACGTAATCCGCGCGCGCGACAGCGAAAAGTAACCCCATGGAAACGCTTCGCTGCTTTCCCCCCATCGCCGATAAACGCAGCCGTATACTCATACTCGGCTCCATGCCGGGCGAAGCGTCGCTGCGCAAGGCGCAATACTACGGCCATCCGCAAAACGCGTTCTGGCGGCTCATGTCCGCGCTGCTGAATGAGCCGTATTCCGAAGACTACGCGCAAAGAACGGCCATGCTGCTGCGCCACGGCGTCGCGCTGTGGGACGTGGTACATCAATGCGAGAGAACCGGCAGTCTCGACTCCCATATCAGAAACCCCCAAATCAACGACTTCCCGTCGTTTTTTTCTTTGCACCCCGCCGTCCGCCGCGTATATTTCAACGGACAGACGGCGTACAATCTGTTTCGTAAGCATGTGGGCCTTACGTCCGGCATCACGTTTACGCGCCTTGGCTCCACCAGCCCCGCGCATGCGGTGGCATTCGAAAAGAGGCTCGCCGACTGGAGCCGGATACTGCCTTTGGGAAAAGAAGGAGGCACGGAGACTTTCCGGAATTTATGAAGTGCGCGGGCAAGCCCGTGGATGCCTCGCAGCAAAACACCGCGGGCGCGGAAGGGTATTACTTCGACGGCGCGCAGGGGCAGATGGCGTTTTAGACATGCCGTGAGGCGCGGGGAAGTAAAAAACATATGCACGAATTTGACGAGTACATGGCGGTGCTGCAGGGCGAATTCGTGCTCTGTACCGACGAATGCGAAACCGTGCTAAAAGCAGGGGACGAAGCATTTATACCGCGCGGCAGGGCGCAATGGAGCCGCTGCATCGCGGGTACGCGAACCATCCACGCCTTTGGCGGGAACCGCATCAAACCAAAGGAGAACCCGTGAAAACCTGCCACACGAGCGCCATCGCGGGCGATATCTCATCCCGCGTCAATTCCCTTGCTTCCGTGGCATTGTTCATTCGGATTTACACCGCACGACCAGCCGCCCGTTGCCGTGGGATTCGCAGGTTAACAGCGTCAGCTCGCGCGAATACTCTGTGTCGTTCAGCGCATCCGAATCGTCCGGCTTGATGTGATCGATCTCATATACCGTGTAGGGCTGCGTCGTTCCGTCTTTAGCCGTGAGCAGCACGGTATCGCCCTTCTCCAGCTTATCGAGCTTGCCAAAATGCGACCCGCTGGAATAGTTGTGGCCGGTCACCACCATATTGCCGTCCTCGCCCGGCATCGTGCCCTCGTAATAGCATATCGATACTTTCAACGCCGCTTTGGTGATCTCCGCCAGCACCGGCAAGTGCTGATCGATCTTGTCGATATCGATTCGCGCGATGACGGCATAGCCTTGCAGCTCCGGCTCCAGCGTGGAAACCGGGCTGGGCGACGGTTCGGGCAAAGGCGTCGCGGCATCTGTCCCGGCAGACGCCCCAGCGGACGCAGCGGACGCTTTGGGCGTAATGCCGCTTGCATCAAGTACGGCTTTTGCGTTGTTCCCCGCAGCCACTCCTTCGTTGTACAGCACGGCAAACACGATCACGGCGGCAGCAGCCAGCGCGCCCGCGAGTGAAAACAATATGATGCGTACTGCCTTTTGATTCACTTGCTTAATAAAACGCCAAAGCTTGTTCATCGATAGTTCTCCCTTTACCGGACTGAGTATTGATCATCATATTATCACATACCAAAGGGAATTTCATCCTCCGCATTTTTTTACTCTCTCAAGCGGATACTAAATACATCAAATTTGGAGAAGAATCGATGGAGAATCAATCGCTATGGATGGGTACAGCCTCAACGCACGGATACCCGTGTTTCTCGGGCGATGCGCGGTGCGATATCGCCGTGGTAGGCGCGGGGCTGACGGGCGTCACGACGGCGCTGCTGCTTGGTAAGACGGGGCTCGATGTTACTGTACTGGAGGCTGACACGGTGGGCTACGGCACATCGGGGCGCACCACAGCCAAGGTGACGCTGCAGCACGGGCTATGCTATCAAACCCTTACGGAAAACCGCGCGCAAAGCTATTTTGAAGCCAATACCGCTGGCGCGCATCTCATCGAATCGCTGATCGGCGAGTATGCCATCGCGTGCGATTATGAAAAGCAGCCCGCTTATGTTTACACGCTCGATGAAAACGAAATACCGCGCATCGAGAAAGAGATGCGGGCATATGAAAAGCTTGGCATACCGGGCCGCATCGTAACCGAAACGGCGCTGCCGTTTCAGGTAAAAGCCGCGCTCTTGATGGAAAACCAGGCGCAGTTCCATCCGCTCAAATACCTCTATGCGCTAGAGCAGGCCGCGGAAGCGGCGGGCGTAAAAATTCACGAGCACTCGCCCGTGATTGGCATGGACCGTGAAGACGCCTGCGTGCTGCATACCCCCAACGGAAAGCTGATCGCCGATACCGTCGTACTCGCAACCAACTACCCGCTGGTCGAGTTTCCGGGGCATTTTTTCCTGCGGCTTCACCAAGAGCGCTCCTACATCATCAGCACCGACGCGGGCGCTGCAGACGTGGGCGGCATGTACATCTCCGCCGAAAACCCCGTCCATTCCGTGCGCACGCATACGTCGGGCGGCATTCGCAGTTTGCTGCTTGGCGGCTTTGGCCATCGCACGGGCAAGGAGGACGATACGGCAGACAGCTACGAGCGCCTTGAGGACTTTCTGCGCGCCGATTTTAAGCAGGCGTCGCAAACGCCGGATTACCGCTGGTCGGCGCAGGACTGTTCGCCGCTCGACGGCATGCCGTATGTGGGCGCGGTGCATACGAGCGCGCCGCGCGTATATGTCGCGGCAGGCTTTGACAAATGGGGCATGACGAACAGCGCGGCGGCGGCGGCAATGATTTCGGATAGCATCGCGGGCACGACGAGAGTGAATGCGGAGGCGGCAGACGCGTTTTCCCCGCTGCGCTTCAAGCCAGGCGCGTCCGCCAAAGAGCTGTTCGTGCAGGCGGGCGAGGTGATGGGCGCATTCACGGCGGGCAACATCGGCCTGCCGTCCGGCAGCTATGACGATATCGCCCCGGGTGAAGGCGCAGTGATGCGCGTTGATGGCGAGGCGCGGGCGGTCTACCGCGACGAGAACGGCAACCTGTACGCGTATGAAGGGCATTGCACGCATTTGAAATGCCCGCTTAAATACAACGCCGCCGAGAAATCCTTCGACTGTCCCTGCCACGGTTCGCGCTTCGGCGTGGACGGGCAGGTATTGACCGGCCCCGCAAAGAAGCCGCTCGCGCGTTTCGATTTGAAGGATGACTGATTTTGCCGCGTGCGTTTACCCCCGCCCCGTTCCACAGCCGCCACGCCCGTCCGTACTTTGAGGGCTGGTATTTTAAGCATACGTCTAAAGGCGGCGCGTTCTCCGTGATACCGGGCGTGTTCTGCGGCAAGGGCGTTGACGATTTCGCGTTCATTCAGCTCATATTCGGGCAGCCTCCGCAAAGCTTTTTTATCCCCTACGATTTCAGTGAGTTTCGGTTCAGCCCCCGCACGTTTGAAATATCGATCGGCAAAAACGAATTCTCAGCTGGGAAGGTGCGGCTCGATATCGAAGAGATCGGGCTTACCGCTTCGCTATCCTATTCCAACCATGTGCGGCTTCAGTCCGGCTTGTACACCCCCACCATCATGGGCCCGTTCTCTTACCTGCCCGTGATGCAGTGCAGCCACGAGGTCTTAAGCCTGACCCACCGCGTCAGCGGCAGCATACAGCATCAGGGCGGATGCCTCGAATTCAACGACGCCGACGGCTACATGGAAAAGGATTGGGGAAGCGCTTTCCCCGAAAGCTGGGTATGGATGCAGTGCAATCACCGCGGCGACGCGCTGATGTGCTCCGCGGCGAGCATCCCGTTTGCGGGCTTTACGTTCACGGGGCTGATCTGCGTGCTGCTGCATGACGGAAAACAGTACCGCTTTGCGACCTACAATGGCGGCGCTCTGTTTTCGCTTGCGGCGGATTGCGCCGATATCGAAGCGGTGGTTGCGCGCGGCGCGTACCGGCTGCGCATGCGCGCGCACAGCGACGCTATGGGTACGCTCAAAGCGCCAACGCCATCCGGCATAAACCGGGACATCGCGGAGAGCATCACCGCGCGGTATGATGTGACGCTGACGCACCGCTGCAAAACGCTGTTTGATGGCCGCTTTGAAAACGGCGGGCTCGAGATGCTGAATCCGCAGGGGCTGATGCGCCGTCGAACAACCACGAACCTCTGATTATTATCAATAACTGCTGAAATAGATTTTAACATTACACTTCAAACATATAACCTATGGCATCATTTTCGCCTCAATATATCCACGGTTATACTTCTTTGGACAACGAATATGAGCGCGCGAGAGCGCTCAAAAGCGGCAGACTGATTAAAACTGTAAGAAAAAGAGGAGAAAGGCAATGGGTAAAAATAATAGTAACCAACCTTGACAGGATATAAAGCGCCGGATGGAAAACGCAAAGGCGGTTACGCAAAAACCGGGAGGTAATCTGGCGGGAGCCGTGCGCGTACAAATGCCGAAGCTGCCCAAAACCCCGGCGGTACAAAGCTACGCGAATGGAAAAAGCGCAAATTTGTTCTATGCAAACCCAAATAATGGTGGTACAATACCTACAAGGGTGAAGCCCACGATTACCGCCCCGGCGATTGGCTCAAACCTTTCGGGCGGCACAAGTAGCTACAAGCCGATAAGCGGCGTAAAGCCAGTGGTTACAGCTAATATTCCATCGAGCCTAGAGCAGTTCCGCAGAGATATCGCAGCTAAACAAAGTGAAATCGATACGCTGCACCGCCAGCAGTACGGCGCGATGCTCAGGGGCGAGAACACCGACGAGCACGATAAGCTGAGAATAAAGCATGAAGCGGAATTGAAGCAGCTGCAAACCGCCTACTCGCAGGCGATGGGCATCGGCTTTAAAAAGCCGAAGAACCAGCTGCTGCCCGATGCACAGAGCGCGAAGGACGAAGCCGACTTCTGGGCGGGCTTTAGGAAGGGGCTCGGCCTGAAGGACGGGGAAGAGATCGGCGGCGGAACG
>CAYNFL010000126.1:0-5687 GCA_964396465.1 uncultured Christensenellaceae bacterium | reverse complement strand
CCAGCGCTTTTTGCTTCTCAACCGACATATTACCCCTCCTAAAATACGATATCTTTGCAGGTTCCTGATTCGTCTCCTTGTAATTTACGAGAATACCTATATCATTTAATCACACGCCCTGTACGAAAAAAGCTAAAACATCTCTTTGAGCACGCCTTTGTTCTTTGTGAAGTACCCCATGCACGATATCACCGACAGCGCCGCCCCCGCGATCATCAGCACGTCGCCGCAGATGACGAACACCGTCTCCATGCCGATCAGCGCAAATACGCCTTTACGCAGCAGCACGAATACCACCGCGACGATCTGCACCACCGTCTTGGCCTTGCCCCAATTGTCCGCAGCCAACACCTTGCCCTCCGCCGCCGCGACCATGCGCAGCGCGCTCACCACGAACTCGCGCGCGACCATAATAATCACCAGCACCTCGTGCACCCAGCCGATTGCCGTCAAAAGTATCAGCGCGCTGCACACGAGCAGCTTGTCCGCCATCGGGTCGATGAGCTTGCCGAAGTTCGTAACGATGTCCCGCTTGCGCGCAATCCTCCCGTCAAACAGGTCGGTCACCGACGCACCGACAAACACGAGCGCCGCCCAGTAGTTCCACCACGGCATATGGATATAGAAAAATGCGATAAATACAGGCACGAGTATGATGCGCAGCAGCGTCAGCTTGTTCGGCAGATTCATGTCAGCTCCCCCAGCAGGTCGTATTCGTATGCGTCCTTAATCAGCACATCATGAAAACCGCCCGGCGTCAAGTCTTTTTTAGAGGAAATATACGTCACGCCGTCCACCGAAGGCGCCTGCGCCTCACTGCGCGCGATGACAATGCCCGTTTCCGCGTCGATGCCGTCCACGATCACGCGCGCCGTTTTACCGATCTGCTCCTGGCAGATCGAAAGCGATATGCCCTCCTGCAACTCCATCAGCGCGTGATAGCGCTCCGCTTTGACTTCGTCCGGCACCGGGTCCGGCAGCTTTTCTGCGGGCGTTCCCTCCTCGGCGGAATAGCGGAACACGCCGAGCCGTTCAAACTTCAGCTCTTTGACACAATCCGTCATGATCTTAAAGTCGGCCTGCGTTTCGCCCGGAAACCCTACGATCAGCGAGGTGCGCACCGTAAAGCCCTTATCGTGCAGCTTTTTGACAAGCTTTCGCGTATCTTCACAGGTCTGCCGCCGGTTCATGCGAGATAATACGCTGTCGCTGAAATGCTGCAGCGGCAGGTCGATATATTTGCAGATGTTATCGTGTTTCAGCATCGTATCGATGAGTTCGTCCGTCACGCCGTCGGGATAGCAGTACAGCACGCGCAGCCAGCCGCCGCGCATGATCTGCGCCGCTTTGTCCAAAAGCTCCGGCAACGCGCGACGGCCCGTATCCTCACCGTAGCGCGTGGTATCCTGCGCGATTAATATCGCCTCGGCCACGCCCGCTTCGCGCAGGTCGGCGATTTCAGAAAGTATGCTGTCCATGCTCCGGCTTTTCATCCCGCCGCGGATCAATGGTATCGCACAGTAGCTGCACCGGTTCGAGCAGCCGTCGGCGATGCGCACGTAAGCGAGGTGTCCCGGCGTCGTAAGCACGCGCGGGCGAATGTCGGGGTCGATGCGCTCGCAGCAAACGTATTTCTTCCCCGCCAGCACGGACTGCATCGCTTCCAGCAGGCGGCTGTATCCCGATACACCCAAGAAAGCGTCCACTTCGGGCAGCTCGTCGATCAGCTGTTTTGAGTAGCGCTGGGAAAGGCAGCCCGTTACGATGAGCGCCGCGCCGTTGTCTTTATATTGTGCCATCTCCAGTATGGTATCGATCGACTCCTGCTTGGCCTCGTGGATAAAGCCGCACGTGTTGACGATGATCACGTCCGCGTCCTTTGGCTCGTCCACAATCACTGCGTTGCTTTCGGAGAGTATGCCCAGCATATGCTCCGTGTCGATACGGTTTTTGGCGCAGCCCAATGACACGACATGGACGTACACGTTATCCATTGCTGCCCTCCTCCGCGCCGAACATCTGCACGAACATATCGCGCGTGATGAGCACCTGGCGCGCCTTGCTGCCCTCAAACGGGCTCACGATGCGCCGCTGCTCCATCTGGTCGATCAAGTGCCCCGCGCGCGCGTAGCCGATTCGCAGCCGGCGCTGCAGCATCGAAATGGACGCTTGCCCGCATTCGATTACCATCTCCACCGCGCGCGGCAGCAGCGTATCCATTTCGTTGTCCTCCGGCGCGTCCTCCTCCGGCGCGTTCAGGTTGTTCAAAAACTCCTCATCAAACTCCGCCTTGTTGCTGCTTGAAATGAAGGATGTGACCGCCTCGATATCGGCGTCCGATACAAAGCAGCCCTGAAGCCGCACCGGTTTGGGCGCGCCCGACGGGTAGTAGAGCATATCGCCGTTGCGCAGCAGCCTCTCCGCGCCGTTCTGGTCGAGTATCGTACGCGAATCCACGCCAGAGTTGACCTTGAACGCGATGCGTGAACTGATATTGGCCTTGATGACGCCCGTGATCACGTTGACCGACGGGCGCTGCGTCGCCACCACGAGGTGGATGCCCGCCGCGCGGCCCAGCTGCGCGATACGGCAGATGCATTCCTCCACCTCTCTGGGGGACGACATCATGAGTTCGGCGAGTTCGTCGATGATTACGACGATATGCGGCAGCGGCGTTTCGTCCTCGCCGATGAGCTGGTTGAAGCGCACGATCTCGCGCGCGCCGCACTCCGCGAAGCGCTTGTAGCGCATATTCATTTCGCTGACCGCGCCCGCGAGCGCGCTCGCGGCCTTTTTGGGGTCGATCACGACGGGCGCGTACAGATGCGGTATATGTTTGAACACCGAGAGTTCCACGACCTTGGGGTCGATCATCACGAGCTTGACTTCGTCGGACGAAGCCTTGTACAAAAGGCTCACGATCATCGAGTTGATGCATACGCTCTTGCCGCTGCCCGTCTCGCCCGCGATGAGTATGTGCGGCATTTTGGCGATATCGACGAAATAGTTTTTACCGGATATATCTTTACCGAGCGCGAACGTCAAGGGCGAGGGCGCTTTTTTAAACTCCTCGGTTTCGAGCAGCGCGCGCAGATGCACGAACGACACGTCCGAGTTGGGCACCTCGATACCCACCGCCGCTTTTCCGGGGATGGGCGCTTCGATCTTGACGGCCTTTGCGGCAAGGTTCATCGCGATGTCGCTTTCGAGCTCCTTGATGCGCTTGACGCGCACGCCGGGCGCGGGGCGAAGCTCGTAGCGCGTTACGGAGGGGCCGCGCACGGTGTGCACCACCTGCGCTTCCACACCGAAGTTAGTCAGCGTTTCCTCGATCAACTGCGCGGTGCGCCGCTGCTCCTCCAGCCCCGCGGTTTTGCTCATCTCCTCCGCGCGCGTCAGCAGGTTCAGCGGAGGCTTGCGGTAAGCGCCACCGCGCCGTTTCGCGGGCGTTTCCTGTTTTTCGGCTGCCCGCCCTGCTTCAGGCGGGAGAATATCCGAAGATTCATCCGAAATGCGGGGATAATACTTTGTATTCTTAGTGCCCGGTTCCTCGATCGCAAGCCCGCCCGATTGCCGCGACGCGCCGCCGCCTGGCGGCGGGAAGGCTCTGTATCCCGGCGCGGTTTCCCCGGGCATTGCCAGGCCTTGGCTTGCGGTGGTGTATTGTTCGTCATCAAAATAGTTGGGCATGGATTTCTTCCTGCGAAAGCTGTTGCGGTTTAAAAGCTCCGGCTCGCGCGGCTGCTCCGGCTCATAGTACAGTGAAAGCGGCTCTTCCTCGTCCTCGCGCAGGTCCTCGATATACAGCTTGTTCTGCCTGCGCTGCTCCGCGCTTTCGCGCACCTTCTCTACAGTACGCTTCCCCGCGTCCACCACGCCGCGGCTCATGGATTTGATCGAAAGGCCTGTCAGCAGCAGCACCGAAACGAGCATCATGGTGATGAACAGTATGATGCAGCCGATGTTGCCGAGAAGCAGGTTGCACGGGTATACGAGCAGGCAGCCCGCCGCGCCGCTCCCCGCGCGGACTTCCAGCCCCACGCGATACGAATCCGCGACATATGCGAAAAAGCCTTCGGTCAGATTTAACTTGCTCAATATAATGGTATGCGTCAGCGACAGCATCGATATGGCGAGCAGTATGATCAGCGCCATTCTTCCCTTGCCCATCTTTTTGTTGCGCGCCGCAATGACACCGATGCCCAGCGCGAGCAGCGCAAGCGGCATGGGATACGCGTACAGGCCGAACAGCCCGAACAGCACGTCGCGAAACGCGCCGCCCAGCAGGCCAGTATCCGTCTTGATAAACACGCATACGCCAAGGAATACGCCCAGCGCGATGAATACCACGCCCGCTACTTCGCTGTGCGTCTTGCGCTGTTCAGGCATCTGTTTGGGCTTGGGCGCGGCCTTATTCCCTTTTTGTACTGCGCCTTTTGGCATTGCGTTCACCTCGGTATTCATTATACCATACCGGGTGAAATATACAATCATTGGCTTGCCGCAAGGCGTGCGTGATATCATGCGGGCGGCTCAGCTGAGCTCCCCGGCGTTTTATCCTTGTCTTCCTCCGGTATCCCCGCAAGGCTTTTGATCTTGCTGTAAGCCATGCCAAAGTCGCCCACGGCGTCGATCATGCCGTACTCCACGACCTCTTTGCCCACGAGAACAGTGCCGCAGTCGTTGGCCATCTCGCCCGTCAGCATCATGAGCCGCCGGTATTCTTCCGCGGATATCTTCGAATGCGCGCAAATGAAATCGATGATGCGCTGCTGCATCTTGCTCAGGTAGTCGAACGTCTGCGGCACGCCGATCACGACGCCGCTCATGCGGATGGGATGCACCGTGACGCTCGCCGTAGGCGAAATGAACGAATAGCTCGCGGATGCCGCGAGCGTTAAGCCGATGCTGTGGCCGCCGCCCAATATCAGCGAGACGCAGGGCTTGCTCATGCCCGCGATCATTTCCGCCAGCGCGAGGCCCGCCTCCACGTCGCCGCCCGCCGTATTCATAAGCAGCACGAAGCCTTTGATCTCCGGGTCCTGCTCGATCATCACGAGCTGCGGCAATATATGCTCGTATTTGGTCACTTTATTGTTGGGCGGCAGGTGCATATGCCCTTCGATCTGCCCGATGATGCTCACGAAATGGATGGGCGAGGCAGGCGTAAGCGGCATGCCGTATTCCTTGATCTGCATGCCGAGCTGCGCATCCTGCTTTTTTTCTTCTTCGTTCTCCATGGTTTTCCCCCGCGATCAGATAAAGCTATTATCCACCCGCGGGGAACCAATTATCCGTCACTGCGGCTGCAGCATCACGGGCTGTATCTGCTTTCCATCGAGCGCGAGCTGCGCCGAAGCCACGATCATGCTCATGTCCGCCACGATCGACGCGCATTTTTTCTTGCTATCGTCCTGGCGGTACGGCACAAAGTACACGTTGCGCGTATTCAAAAGCAGCCCGAGATTTTTCGCGTTGGCCGAAAGCGCGTCGTTCGTCGATACCGCGACGAGCACCGGAGCGCCGTTGCGAAGCTGCGCCTTGGCCGCGAGCAGCACGGGCGTATCCGTCACACCAAGCGCAAGCTTGGCGAGCGTGTTGCCGGTGCAGGGCGCGACGATGAGCAGATCGAGCAGCCGCTGGGGCCCGATGGGCTCCGCGTGCACGAGGTCGTATATGATCTCGTT
>CAYNFL010000125.1:0-5763 GCA_964396465.1 uncultured Christensenellaceae bacterium | reverse complement strand
TAGCCCACGTCGCCGAGCAGCAGCCGATCCATCACCTTATCGCTTTGCATGTCCAGCTTGATCTCTTTGATGCTGCGAAGCTGGCCGTCGGTCTCTTCAAACGGAAATCCGTCCTCGAACTGCCTCTGCCATACGGTGTCCTCGCTGTAGACGAATCCCTTCGCGGCGGTACGCTCGCTGTAGATGGAGATGAGGTCTTCCGCCAGCGCTTTGACGGCGCTTTTGGCGCGCGCTTTGGTCTGGCTCCATTCCTTGCCGCCCAGCTTGGAGAGCCGCTCGTTTTCGCCGCCGATGTACTTTTGCACGCGGTCGATCTGGTCGGTCGGTATGAACAGCTTGTCGCCGTCGCGGTATTCGAGCTCCATATAGTCGCGCGAGACGCCCTGCACCTCGCGCTTCACGAGCCCCAAAAAGCGCCCCTTGCCATGCACGTCATGAATGATGATGTCGCCCGTTTTAAGGTCTGTGAATATATCCATGCGGCCCGCGGCGGAAACGCGTTTGCGCTTCTTGATAAAGCCGTATATCTCGTGCTCGCCAAGGAAATATACCTTGTGCTCGGTCAGCTCAAAGCCGGAGGGCAGCTTGTCGGCATACGTGCCCGCCTCGCCGCGGTTTAAGCTGCGCCCGTCCGCGATATAGGGTACGGAAAGACTGCGGCTCGAAAGCACCGGCGAAAGCTTCTCGGCGCGCTGCGCGCTTCCGCACATGAGATATACGCTCCAGCCGTTTTTGACGCGCGTTTGCACATCCTCCGACAGCAGTTCCAGCTTTTTATTATAGGAGAGCGCGCCGCGCGTTTTAAAGCCTACCTCGCTTTTCGCGCCCAGCTCCGCAGATCGGCTGATCACGCACAGCTCCAAAATATCGCGGCCTTTGATACGCTGCCGCAGCGGCGGCAGGTACAATTCTTTCAGATCCTCAATGCCCTCGCCGCTCTCTATCAGCGCTTTTAGCGACTTCTCAAACGCCTCTTCGCGTTCGTCTTCCGCCTCGCGCACACGCCGGTACTCGTCAAACAAGATGACCGCATCCGGCAAATAATCCGTCAGGCTGTGCGCGCAGCAGGCATATGCGTAGTTTTCGATATCCTCAAAGTAGCGCCGTTTCATCGTCTGCTCCGCATAGCTTTCCAGCCGCGCCTTAAGCTCCGCGCCCGCCGGCGCCAGCGATGTCAAATACGCCGCGCAGCGCTGTGCCGCGTCTTCGCTTAGCACGATCTCCACCGCGGGCGGCAGCGTGGCATCCGTTTTTTTGTGGCGGCTGCGCCGCTGCGTGCCGGGGTCAAACTCCGCGATGCTCTCCACCACGTCGTCAAAGAAATCGATGCGATACGGCGCGGCAGCGCCGGGGCAGAACACATCAAACACCTCGCCGCGCCTCGCCGCCTGCCCCGCGGCCTCCACGACCGCCGTACGCTCGTATCCTGCCAGCACAAGCCGTTCCATCAGCGCTTCCGGTTTCACCACATCGCCCTCGCGCAAAAAAATATGCGCCTGCTTAAAATCCTCCGGAGCGGGCAGCCTTGCGGCAAGCGCTTCCGCGCTGGCGTAGACGACGTGCGCCTCGCCGTAAGCAAGCCTGGACAGCGCGTTGATACGGCGAAACATTTTATCGCGGCTGCGCGCGACCGAGGCGCGCAGCTGCAGCGCGCGCCGGGGCAGGCATACCGCGCGGTCGTCCGCTACCGCATAGCCCGCCGCGTCCTCATCCGTCGCGCATACGACGACGACCGGGCGTTGGGTATGCACAAATATCGCGGAAGCGAGATGAGGCTTCGCGCTGTCAGCAACGCCAAAAATCGAGCAGGGAAGCTTCCCTGCCCGTATATTCTCTCTCAGCGCCGCAAACTCTTCGAGCTTTGCGACATGTTCGGAAATGCGCATGATCAGTTGAAGCGGTTCTGCGCTTCCAAAACACCCTCCTTCAGTATCACTTCGACCGCGTCCGCGGCTTTCGTCAGCGTGTCGTAAGCGGTCCTGATATCCCTATGTTCCCCCAAAACGTGATCCGCGATGTCTCCCTCCGGCCTGCCGATGCCCACGCGCACGCGCGGGAAATCATCCGTGTTAAGGTGAAAGATCACGCTGCGCATGCCGTTGTGCGTGCCCGCGCTGCCCTTGGCTTTGATGCGCACCGCGCCTTCCTTCAAGTCCACGTCGTCGTATACGAGTATCAGTTGTTCCTTGGCAACGCCCAGTGCTTCGCAAAGCACCCGCACGCTCTGGCCGGAATTGTTCATGTACGTCTGCGGCATCACGAGCAGCACGCGCCTGCCTTCAATTTCTCCCTTGCCGAGCGCGGCTTCAAACTTGTGGATGCGCACAGGGATACGGTGGCGCTGCGAGAGTATCGAAATCACATCGAAGCCCGCGTTGTGCCGCGTATGCGCGTACTTTCCGCCCGGGTTTCCGAGCCCGACGATGTAGTATTCGCTTTTCAGATCGGCGGCAGCTTTTCTTTTGAATCCGCCCGCGCCGAACAGCCTCCCTTTTTGCATCACATGTTCTCTCCAATACTATGATGGGATGATTGGTTATCCTTAAACCTCACAGACTGCTTGTATAACGTGCTCGCGGTGATTCGCGCCTCCTTTGGCTCCCTCGGACGACTACCCCGAAGGGGTGGACGGGGAGCTGTCAAGTACCGGATTTCTAATCCGGTGCTTGACTGAGGGAGGGATGCATTCACCTGTACGATCATTCCCTCCGGCACTCCGTGCCACCTCCCTCCTCCGAGGGAGGCAATCATTTGGCTAAACCGGCGGCAGCCCTTTCACAAACTCCAGCAGCGCCGCGTAATCCCCTTTGGCACATTCCGGCGCCTGCGATATGTCCCCGATGATGTGATCGGTCAGCAGAAAACCTTCAAACCCCAGCGGTACCGCGCACATATCCTCCCTTACGTCGTTGCCGACGATATAGCATTCCTCCGCTTTGAGGCCGGTTTTACAAAGTATTTCGCGGTAATACTCCGGGTTGGGCTTGCAATAACACGAATTATCGTAGTATGAGATATACTCAAAAGCCTGTGGGGCGATCCCCGCCCACTCCACGCGCTGATCCGTCGCGATGCCGGGGAACAGCGGATTCGTGGAAAGTATCAGCCGGTAGCCCTTTTGCTGCAGCGTTTTTACCGCCGCAGCCGCGCGCGGCTCAGCCTGCGCGCTTTCGCGGATGCGCTTGTAACCGCTGTTGTAGAAGCTTTCCATCAGCTCAATAAGGTTCGCGCTGCCGATATCCGACAGATTGTCCACCATATCGAAAAACACGGCGGCGTTGGTCGCGCGCCCGTCATTAGCGATCATCGCGTATACGGCCTTTTCAAATATCTCATGGCCGCGGTGCGAATGAATACGGCGCATGATGCCCATGTCGTGGAGAGCCTCGTAGTACAGCCGGATGAACATCTGTATGTCCAGCGGAAGCAGCGTGCCGTCCAGATCAAAGAATACGGCCTTTCTCACTCTTCCCTCCGCCTTTTCGCCCAGCCGGGGATGACCGTCTGGCGGCTGCGCGCGACGCAGAGCGAATCGCTTTCCACATCCTTCGTCACGGTGGATCCCGCGGCGATATACGCGCCGTCCCCCACGGTGACAGGCGCGATCAAGTTGGCGTTGCATCCGACGAAAGCGCCTTTCCCCACCACGGTACGGCTCTTCTTTTTGCCGTCGTAGTTGACGAACACCACGCCGCAGCCGATGTTGCTTTTCTCGCCGATCTCGCCATCGCCGATGTAGGACAGGTGCGAGACCTTCGCGCCGTCCTTGATCTGCGCGTTCTTGACCTCCACGAAATCACCCACGCGGCAGCCATTGCCCACTTCGCTGTGCGGCCGAAGGTAAGCATACGGCCCGATCACGGAATGTTCGCCCACCTTGGAATCCAGTATCACAGAATTCTGCACCTTTGTGCCGCGCCCGATGAAGCTGTTTTCGATGCGGCTGCCGGGGTACAGCACCGCTTCCTCGTCGATCACCGTATCGCCCTCCAGCGTGACGCCCGGGTAGATCACCGCGTCGCGCCCCACCTTTACGCCCGCTTCAATGTAGGCTGTGTCCGGGTCGATGATCGTCACGCCCGATTCCATCAGCGCGTTGTTGATGCGCTCGCGCAGCGCTTTGGCTGCCGCGGCAAGCTGCGCGCGGTCGTTGACGCCAAACGCTTCGCACGAATCGGCGCATACCACCGTTTGTGCGCCGTAGCCCTTACTCGCGATATATTCCACGCAGTCGGTCAGGTAGTATTCGCCCTGATCGTTGCGGTTGCTCATGTGCGCAAGCGCCTCCAGCAGCTTTGGAATATGGAAGCAGTATACCGAGGTATTGACTTCGCGGATGCTTTTCTGCTGCTCGGTCGCGTCGCGGTGCTCCACGATGCGCGATATGCCGCCGCCCTCGCGGATGATGCGCCCGTAGCCGAAAGGGTTATCGAGTATCGCCGAAAGCACGCATACGCCAAGGCCCTGATCCCTCGCGGTATCAATGATGCTTTTCAGCGTCTCCGCGCGCAGCAGCGGCATATCGCCCGCCGTAATCAGCACATAGCCGTCCCCGGCCAGATATTCTCTTGCAGCCATTACGGCATGGCCTGTGCCCAGCTGCTCCTGTTGCACCGCGTAAGCCGCGCTTTCCCCGAAATGCTCCTTAATCTGCTCCGCGCCCACGCCGACCACGAGCACGGGCTTTTCTCCCGTCGCCTCCAGCGCCGCTTCCAATACCCATCCCGCAAGCGGCTTGCCCGCGGCTTTGTGCAGCACCTTGGGCAGCGCCGATTTCATGCGTTTGCCTTCGCCCGCTGCCAGTATGATCGGTATGCATTTTATATCCATCGCTTTTTCTCCTGTCAGCTTGTAGCTTATAAAAAACCATATCAATATTAATTTATTATGAAGGGTGTGTCAATGTATCCTGCGATGATCGCATAAACGCGGGCAGTTTAATATTGCGCTGTGTAATATTCGTCGGCCTTGCGCCCCCAAAACGGTCAAGGCATAGAAAGATAACAAAAGGTATCCGGAAAACAATCGGGCGGCTGATAGCCGCCCCTAAAGTTAATGATATGAATTATAATAATCGATTGCAGTCAGGTATAAGCAGGAATATTTTGCACAAAACCCGCTTAAACTATTTCGGTTCGCCGAAGCTTAAACCGATTTCGCGCGCGACATCCAATAACTTGGAATCGAGCGGTATGGTTTTGGTCTTGCCCGCCACGTCCTTCATGAGGTTGGAGGTCACCTTACCGTCCACCACCGCTACCGTATGCCCAAACTCCTTGTTTTGAATCAGCTTGGCCGCGTATACGCCCATTTGCGTCGCGAGCAGCCGATCGTACGGGCAGGGCGGCCCGCCGCGCTGATAGTGCCCCGGCACGACGACACGCGTTTCAATGTCGATCACCGTTGAGAGCTCGTCGGCCAGCTTGTAGCCGATGGAATAGTGCTTGCCTTTGAGTATCATGTCCTTATCATCCGTCACGCTGCGCGCGCCCTCCGCCACCGCGATAATCGAGTACGGCTTGCCGCTCTCGTAGCGCTCGTAAATCGCGTCGGCTACCGACGCGATGCTGTAGGGAATTTCGGGCACCAGTATCACGTCCGCGCCGCCTGAGATACCCGCGTTTAATGTCAGCCAGCCCGCGGTGTTTCCCATGAGCTCGATGATCATCACGCGTGAGTGAGACATGGCGGTGGTATGTACGCGGTCGATCACGTCGGTCGCGATATCCACCGCGCTCTGGTATCCGAACGTCACCTCCGTGC
>CAYNFL010000124.1:0-5794 GCA_964396465.1 uncultured Christensenellaceae bacterium | reverse complement strand
TCCACGCTGACGTTTACGCATGAGACCTGGGATTACGTGCATAAAGAGCAGGAAAGTCTCTATCCGGGAAAAAAGATCATCGGATGGCAGCACTCCCACCCGGGCTACGGCGTTTTTCTGTCCAACTACGATCTGTTCATACACGAAAACTTTTTCAACCTGCCGTTCCAGACAGCCTACGTGGTGGATCCCGTGCAGAATATCCGGGGTTTTTTTCAGTGGAAAGACGGCAAAGTGGAGAAGCTCAAAGGGTATTATATCTATGGCGAGGTAGGCGAACCGGTTAAAATAGAAGCCCCGGCCAAAAGAAACCCTGCCGAAGGAACTTCGGGGAATGAAATTTCAAGCATCCGAAAGAAGATCAGAACAGCCGTTATCTGCGCGCTGTCGCTGTTCGTTATTTTAAGCGGCTGTATCGTATATCTTATTCTCGGAAACACGAACTTATCTTCCGCGCTGAGCGCAGCCGAAGCGCGGCAGGCCGTGCAAATCGACCAGATTGTCGGTTACTATAACTCCCTTCCGGATGACGAAACGATATCGCAGCTGCAAGATCAGATTGACGAGCAGCAGGTCAAGATCGTCGAGCAGGCAGCGACGATCGAAGAGCTTCAAACCAACTTAAGCGAACCGCAGGCAAAGGAATCCACAGACGATTATGTGTATTTCATGGAGTATACTGTACAAAAGGGAGATTCGCTGACGAAGATATGCAATCAGTACGGCATCGATTACGCAGCCAACAGAAAGATCATTTTAGGCGTCAACGGGATTAAAAACGCCAATCTGATCAACGTGGGGCAAACCATACTGATTCCCGTCAGCATGGTCGGCAATAATGAATAGCGACAAGGCTTTCGCCGGATGGTGCTAATTGCACGGCAGTTATTGAAAAACATATATTTCCGGGTGTATAATGTTAATAATATCATACCGATAATGATTGTAAGGATGGGCGTAAGTGATGATTAACGCAAAAAAAGTATTGACGTATAACGGACAGGATATTTTCGTTTACAGGCTGGAGAACGCAAACGGGAACGTCGTCGCGGTGACGAACTACGGCGCGACGGTTATGAATATCGTCGTACCGGACAAAAGCGGCGTTAAGGCGGATGTGAACCTCGGCTTTGACACCGTGGAGAAATATTTTGAATGCAGTACGTTCTTTGGGTGCTCTGTGGGCCGGGTGGCGAACCGAATTGCGGGCGGCAGGTTTGTACTGAACGGGAAGGCGTATACGCTCGCGTGCAACGAGAACCCATACTCGCATCTGCATGGCGGCAACATTGGGTTCGATAAAGTCGTTTGGGAAGGTAAAATCGACGGCGACCGCTTAAAGCTGAAGTACGTAAGCGCGGACGGCGAGGAAGGCTATCCCGGCGAGCTGACCGCAACCGCGATTTTCTCGTGGAGCGATATGAACGAGCTTTCGATTGCCTATGAAGCAACATCGAAAGCCGATACGATTGTAAATCTCACAAATCATTCCTACTTCAATTTGAGCGGTGCGGAAGAGAATATTTTAGATCACGAGCTTACGCTGCAATCCACAAGCTATACGCCGGTGGATGGGCATCTGATCCCTACCGGTGAAATTCTGCCCATAAAAGGCACGCCGTTTGATTTTACCGCGCCGCATACGATCGGTGAGCGCATCGGCTCTGCTCATCCGCAGATGCTGCTTGGCCATGGATACGACCATAATTTCGTCATCGACGGGCAAGGCATGCGGCTTTTCGCAAAGGTTTATGATAAGAAGAGCGGCAGGGTAATGGAGGTGTTCTCGGACCAGCCCGCGGTGCAGCTCTATACAGGCAATTTTCTGGGCGACATCAAGGGCAAGAAGGACTATCATCACCGCTGGGGCATGTGCCTTGAAACCCAAAACTACCCGGACGCGGTCAATCACGAAAATTTCCCTTCCAGCGTGCTTAAGGCGGGAGAAAAATATCAAGTAACCACGGTGTTTCGCTTTTCTGTAAAGCAGTAAGGCAGGAATGGCGCTTACTGAGCGCGAAATAATAATAAACGCATACTTTTTAATTTGCCGATTATATGATCGTTTAGGAGGATTGGATGGAAAAGACCTTAAAGGTTTTTGGAATCGCGGGCTTAAGCGGTGCGGGCTTGTTGCTTATTGGCATCATTATGGCCATAGCGGGCTTTGAAAGCGGTGTGTATTCGCCTTTAAGCTGTTTTATCACGGAGCTTGGCATGTACACAAACGGGTATTTTACCGCCACTTCGGCATTATTTTTTAATATCGGCGTCATCGTGTTCGGCCTTGCGTTTGGCCTTTTTATGCTGTGGCGCGGGAACAGCTACGGCTCTGCGATGTATGCCGCAATCGGTTTTTTAGGTGCGCTGACCGGCGTGCTGGCCGCGGCGCAGGGTATATTCACGCTGAATTATTCGCAGTACCACTATATCGTTGTCAGCGTGTTTTACTTCTCGGCGGCCGCATTTTGCGCGGTGCAGATTGTAGCGTGGCTACGCGGCGGGCGCAGCGAGCGTTTCGGCCTCGGGCTTTTAATACTCGCGTTTGCTGCGGGCGCGCTTAGCCTCGCTTCCGCGGTATTCACCGTAACGGGCGGCATGGCGCGCGTGTTCATCGAGGACATATCGGGCGCGGGCAGGCTGCTCTTCATTCCGTTCGCCGTCATCGGGTGGCTGGCCGTTTTGGCGCTGTGTGCATTCGGCGTGCTGCTAAATCTCGGCGCGGTCTTAAGCCCCGCCCGCGGTTTCAGCGCGGCAAAGAACGTTAAGCGCTTCTACGATTTTTCCTGAGGGCATTGACGAAGCGAATACATGAACGCGGCGGCTGCGGGATGTGTCGCCGCGTTTTGTTTTGTGCTTGCGCGCCCGCGCTTAGGCGGGTATACTTTTGCCATGAAACAGGTATTGCTTTGCGGCATCAACGCGCGCTATTCACACAGCTGCCTTGCGCTGCTGTGCCTTAAATACGCCGCGGAAGACGGCCTGCCGGTTGAACGGCTCGAATTCAGCGTAAACGACCGCGTGCCGGCGATAGCGGACGCGATCATTCGCGCGCGCCCCGACGCCGCGGGGTTCTCTTGCTACATCTGGAATATCGAAATTGTGCTAAAAGTGGCTTCCACCGTCAAAAAAGCGCTGCCGGAGTGCTTTGTTTTTCTGGGCGGGCCGGAGGTATCGTATGACGCGGCGGAGCTGATGGAAACGAACTCCTTTATCGATATGATCGTTTGCGGGCCGGGCGAAGCGCCTTTTGCGCATTTTGCGCCGCGCTTCTGCCGCGGTGAGGTTGTTACGGACACGCCCTCCGCGTGCGTGCGCGGTGAGGAAGGGCTGCGTACAAACCCTGCCGCGCCGCCATATGACATGAACAAAACTCGTTTTATGTACGGCGATCTTTCCCTGTTTAAAAACCGCACGATCTATTATGAGACGAGCCGCGGCTGCCCGTTTCGCTGCGCGTACTGCCTCTCGGCAGAGGAGCCGGTATCGTTTCTTGATATGGAGCGTGCGGAAAAAGAGCTCGAATACTTCATCGCATCAAATGTGCGGCAGGTGAAACTGGTAGACCGCACGTTCAACTATCCGCCCGGGCGCGCCAAGGAGATGCTGCGTACGCTGATCGCGCTCAAAAGTAAATACCCGCAATCCGTGACGAATTTTCATATCGAGGTTTCCGCGTGCCTGCTGGATGAAGCGATGATATCATTGCTGGCCTCTGCACCGGAGGGATTACTGCAGCTTGAGGTCGGCATACAGTCAACGCATATAGAAACGCTGTGCGCTGTGCATCGCGCGCACGATGCGGCGGCGGTGCTGAAAAACACTGCGGCGCTTTGCGCGCTGCCGAACCTGCGCGTGCATGCGGACCTCATCGCGGGCCTGCCGATGGAAGGTTATGAAACGTTTTCGCGCTCGTTTAACGACGCGTATAATTTATATCCCGCCGCGCTGCAATTGGGATTTTTGAAACTGCTGCGCGGCTCCGCGCTGCGCCGCGACGCGGGCAAGCTGGGAATTATCTATACGGACTATCCGCCCTATGAAGTGATCTTAACGCCCGCGATTGCTTACGCGGAGCTTTCCGCGCTGCACCGCATCGCGGAACTGACAGACCTTCTGTACAACTCGGGCGGTTTTACGATGTCGCTTAAGTATTTTGTTGCCGCGTACGCTTCGCCGTTCGCGTTCTTTGAGCGCGCGGCGGTTTTTTTTGAAGCGCAGGGTTTTTTTGAGCGGCCGCAGCGCCGCCAGCGAGCGGTTGAGCTATTGGCGGAGCTGGCCGAGGCGCTGCCGCAGCGCGAGGCGTTACGCGAAGCGCTTGCGTTCGATTGGCTGTGCCTCGGCGAGGGCGGCGAGTGGCCGCGCGGCGTCTGCGAACCCACCCCGCTGTCTGATGCGCTGAGGCGTTTTATTGCTGAACCGTTTAATGTACAAAAATACCTGCCGCGCTATGCCGCGCTGCCGCCAAAGCAGATTGAAAAGCGCTGCCGGATGTATTCATTTCCGCTGCTGTTTGCGCCTTCCGCCGCTGTGCTGATCGATACCGGCATCAAAAGCGCAAAAGAGGGCTATGTGCAGCTAATCCCCGGAATGTGACGCTAACAATGATATATCCACTCGCCCGGGAAACGCTTGTTTTGCTTCCCGTTTCTTTTTGTTTACGGCAATTTGCGGGAATATTTTGAGAAAATGAAATGTATATATGCTAGAGAGAACGATTCGAAAAGAGAGGGTATGGATATGAAATTGCAAAAAACATCCTTGATGACGGAAACAGCCTGCAAAGCAAAACAATGCGAGAGCGTTGCGGACGGAAGGCTGTCACTGCCGACAGGAAAAGCAGATATCGATCATGTGCTTTTGGTACAGGGCGGCGTGCATGTGAATTCGGAGCCTGCGGAGGGGCGTGTGTTTCTTGAAGGCACGGTGCGGTTCTCCGTGGTATACGTCGATGTGGAGGGCAATATCGACGCGTTTGAGTCCGTGTCTCCCTTCCGGCATTCGGAGGATATGGAGTGCGCGACGGCCGGCATGAACGTGTTTGCCAATGGGAATATGCGTGAGATCGATTATACGCTCGAGGATAAACGCTCGATGTTCGTGCGCGGCATCGTATCCATACGGCTGCAAGGAAACATCGCAATGCCGGTGGAGGCGGTGAACGGCGCGGAAGCCCCCGAGGTGCAGGTTAAGATGGCAAAGCAGCCTTTGATGCAGACCAAAGAGGTGCGTAAGGAGACCATGTCGGTCAATGAGGATATCCGCGTGCCGCAGAGCATGCCGCGCGCCGCAAAAATTTTAAACAGCGAGGCTTACCCGGTGGTGCGCAGCGTACGCGCCGAGGATATGAAGCTCATCGTGGAGGGAGAAATCAAGCTGATGGTGCTCTATCTATCGGAGGACAGGGCCGCGCCGCTGCAAAACTTCTACGAGTCGCTGCCGTTCGGAAAGATTTTTCCGATGGATAACGCTTCCCCGAACGATATTATGACGGGCGACGCGGAGCTATACGACACGCGCGTGGATATTGCCGACGACGCGAGCGACGTGCTGCGCCTGTCCGCCAAGTTGTCGTTATTCTGCACGGTGAAAGCGGCTTCTCAAACCGAGCTCATGGAGGACGCGTATTCGACGAAGAATAAGCTCAACGTCATCACCGAAAAGCGCTCCTGCCGCTGCCTTGCGGTATCGGGGTGCGCGAAAGCGATTGCGCGCAGCACGGTATCGATTCCCGAGACACATCCGCCCGTATCGCGCGTAATCTGCATGAAGGCTTCCCCGGTAATTTCCGCCG
>CAYNFL010000123.1:0-5813 GCA_964396465.1 uncultured Christensenellaceae bacterium | reverse complement strand
AATAAAGTCGGCGAGAAAAAGGAAAACGTAATTACGCGCGCCTCGATAGAAAGAACCTACGGTTATCAGCTTTTTAACGGTACGCGCAAGCCGTCGAGGGATAAGGTGTTGCAGCTTGCCATCGGGTTTCAGGTCGATGTGGAAGGCGCTCAAAAGCTATTGCAAGTTGCGGAGAAAAGCGCGCTGTATCCCAGAATAAAGCGCGATGCTGCTCTTATCTACTGCATCAACCATAAATACGGAATTATCGAAACGCAATCGTTGCTGAGCGACTTGAAACTGCGCATGCTGGGAGATGAATAAGTGACGGACAAATACGTACTGGACGATTTTTTAAGCGGTTTTGATGAAAACCATTACCCGGATGATTTCATAAAGAAGTATGAAATACTCGAATGCCTTGCGAACAATTCCATGGGCGAAACGCTGCTCGTCAAGGATCGTTTCAACACCTTTTTTATTGCCAAATGCTATACCGACCCTGAGATGCTGCCGGGAACGACTGAAAGCGCACTGCTTAAAAAGATGCGTCACGAGGGGCTGCCCGCTTTTGCGGATGAATTTCAAAACGGCACCATGCTTTGTGTGGTGCGCGAATTCGTTCACGGCATTCCGCTTAGCCGTATCAGCCAACCGCTCGGCGAACAGCAAGCCGTTTTTATTGCGATGCAGCTTTGCGATATATTACGTTATCTGCACGCGCAAATCCCTCCCGTGATCCACCGGGATATCAAGCCTCAGAACATTATATTAAGCGAGAGCGGCAAGGTGACGCTGATCGATTTTGGTATATCGCGCGTATATGACGAAGAAGCGCACGCGGATACGGTGTGTTTCGGCACACAGGAGTTTTCGCCACCCGAGCAATATGGATTTTCGCAGACCGACAGCCGCGCGGATATATTCTCGTTGGGCGTAGTAATGGCCTGGCTGCTGACCGGCAAAACAAGGCCGGACGGCCTCCATATTAAAAACAGGCGGCTGGAGCGTATCATCCGCAAATGCACGGCCTTCGCGCCCAAGGACAGATACCGCGACGCAGGCCGCGTAAAGCGCGCGCTGCAAAACGCGGACGGGCACCGTCTAAAACGCGTACTCATCGCATGCGGCGCAGCGGCGGCGCTGCTTGCCGCGTTAACTGGCGGATTCGCGATGGGGCGGTTCACCGATTTCAGGCCGGCGCTGTTCTATGACCCTTCATATGCCGTATTTACAGAGCCGCTGGTTGAGCAGGCCGTAAGGCTGCAGCTTGGTAAAACGAACGGGGAACCCGTCACGAAGGAGGAACTTGACAGCGTTACGGAGCTTTATATTTACGCAGACCAAACGGTGAAAACGCAGGAAGAGTTTTATGCGGTGCGGTCACAAGTTGACCGCGGAGAGATTGCCGTCGGTGGCGAAACGATGGGATCTGTGGATGATTTTGCAAAGCTGGAAAACCTAAAACAGCTCAGCTTGGGCGCTCAGAGTTTTAGCGATATCTCCGCGTTTGCGAAACTAACCGGCATTGAGTATTTAGAACTGTATGCGTGCCCTGTCAAGGATATTGGGGCCATCCGCGGCATGCCGGGGCTGAAGCACTTTGTATTGCAGTGCGAGTATGTAGCGGATTTGTCGCCCTTGGCGGATTGTCCCCGCATAAACGAGCTTATACTGGCGGATTGCGATGCAGACGATTATTCTGCGCTGGCCGCGCTGGGCGATATCGAATACTTGCATCTGATTAATATGGATATGGAAAAATGCCTGTCTCCTTTGAAAGGGAAAACGGTAAAGCAGCTAAAAATCTGCCGCGCGGCGTTGTCCTCAATTTCTGAGCTGGATGGTATTGAAGGTGTGAGGGATCTGATTCTTGATGACGTGCAGATACAATCGCTTTCAGGAATCGACTGTTTGGACAGCCTTCAAAGCGTAAGCCTGTTGAACATACCGGGGCTGGATCTTACCCCGCTAAAAGGGTTGCCGAACCTTGAAACCGTGACGTTAAGCGAAGATATGCGCGATGAGCAGACGATGATCGCGGGAGAGCGCTTCAAGATAGTATATCAATAATCATTATAGTCCATGCCGTTGTGTGCAGGCTGCACACCTATCGGTCTGTTAAATTTGCTATATTTATTGTAACAAAAATGATTTTAATAGAAGCGGATACCGATATATATATTGGGTTTGCGGCAGCCGGTTAAGGGACGAAGAAACAGTTGTTTACAAAAATATTTAATATAACATCTGGAGGATACATCATGAGAAAGACAGAATTGGTTTTTTTGGTATGCATAGCGGCGGCGGTATTCTGCGGCTGCGGAAACACGGAAAGTGAAGTAACGGTTCCTTCGGCGGGAGGAGAAACGGCAGCCATGGTGACGGGAACGGAGCAGGTTTCGCTTGAGAGTGAAGAGCCGACGTTTGCCCCCGGTGAAATCGCCGTAACGACATTGGAAGGCCTGAAAAAGGCTGCGGCGGATACAGCCAATACCAAGCTGCATATCGCCGACGATTTAAGCATCGCAGAGCGATATACGCTGGAGCGGTCAGGCGATCTCGAGGTGTTTATCGATGAGGGTGTAACGTTTGCCGTGGGCGGAGAATTTGAAATCGTGAACTGCACATTGAACAACAATGGAAGCATGGTGATCTCTGGCGTTTTTGTATATGGACTCACGAATTTCAACAACAGCGGGGATATGACGGTAGAAGACGGCGGCACGGTGACATGCGGCCAGAGCGACGCGCTCAACAGCGGCAGCGTGACAGTTAAGGAGGTCGCAGAATTCTTTATCGAGCGCGGCACGGTGTTCGGCAACACCGGAACGATGGCCAATGAAGGATATATTTGCGTGCAGGACGGCGGACAGCTCAACGATCAGGGCGGCTTGATAGCAAACGATGGAACGATAGATATCAACTCCTATTATAACGGCGATATTGCGGCGATTACCGGTACGGGTACTTTGAACGATAACCGGGAGTAATGCGCTGAACGGATATGAGCTTTATTACAATGAAACGGAAGGGGAGAAATATGATGAAAAAATTCGTGTGGCTTGCGCTGGCAGCATTGCTTGCGATGGGAATGGTTGCCTGCGGCGCGCCCGAAGCGGCGGAGACGCCGTCAGCGGAAGTATCCGTGTCCGCGTCAATAGAATCACCCGAGGTTGTCACATTTACCGACGCCACGCTGGAAGCGCTGGTGCGCGAGGCGATGGGCAAGCCGGAGGGCGATATCACAATCGCAGAGGCCGAGGCAGTAGAGAGTTTTAATTTCAGGGTTGAAGATCCCGGCAACAGCTCCGTACCAAGAATAAAGGACATCGATGCTTTGAAGTATTTTAAAAATCTTAAAAGCCTTGACCTGTCGTATCATCTGGTAGAAGATTTAACCCCGCTGGCAGGGATGAAAAACCTGGAGGCGCTCTACTATTTTGAAGCCAGAAGCGTGAAGGATTTTTCCGCACTGGCGGAACTGACCAATATGCTGGACCTCATCATTAGCGCCGATACTTTTTCCGATGCCGATATGCAATACCTTGCGGGAATGACGAATATCGAGCTGCTGTGGATACAGGGCGGGGATAAACTGACTGATATCAGTGTTGTCGCTAATTTTAAAAAACTTTACAAACTGAACATTGAAAATTCGGGTGTCACTGACATCAGCGCTGCTGCCGGGATTACAAGCCTGGTTGAAATGAGCCTGCGCGGCTCGCAGGTCAGCGACGTATCGCCGCTGAAAGGCCTTGTAAACCTTAAATCCCTGTTATTGGAGGGATGCCCAATCACGGATTATTCGCCGCTGTCAGGCATATATCCCAACCTAACAGACAAGGATTTTGAACTGAGTTAACATGTCACAAAAGGAGATAAAATATATGAAAAAAACATTGTGCATATTGATCGCGGTAATGTTTGCTTTTGGCCTTGCGGCCAGAGCGATGCGCTTAACAGCGGCAGCGTGACAGTTAAGGAGGGCGCAGAATTCTTTATCGAGCATGGAACGATGTTTGGCAACACCGGAACGATGGCCAACGAAGGATATATTTGCGTGCAGGACGGCGGACAGCTCAACGATCAGGGCGGCTTGATAGCAAACGATGGAACGTTAGATATCAACTCCTATTATAACGGCGATATTGCAGCGATTACCGGTACGGGTACTTTGAACGACAACCGGGAGTAATGCGCAGAACGGATATAATTTATGTTAATACAACGCAACGATAACAACGCAAAAGAAGGGGAGTAAATATAATGAAGCAATTAGTGTGGTTTGCGTTGGCAGCATTGCTGGCAATGGGGTTTGCGGGCTGTGTGCAAAAGGCTACGCCGAATGAGATGTACGCGCCTACGCCGCATCCGACGATGGTTTATAGCAGTATCGTGTCTACGCCGACGCCGACGCCGACGCCGACGCCTGCCTCGGAGGAGAGGTTCGGCAGCTATCTGAAAACTTATCTGGAAGACGGTTTCTTCTTCGCACTCGAGGATCTGGATACGCAGGAGGAGGAATTCCGTAATGACGAAACGATATACCGGCTGATGCTGGAAACCGCACAAAACGGAGAAACCATGGACGAGCGGCTCGCATGTGTGCTGTGGCTTGCGTCGAGGGATTATGAGGCGTTAGTCGCCAAAAAGGGTACAAGCGGCTATGATTCGCAGGAATATTCACATGGAAATCTTTACGATGACATCGCAGACGCAGCGCGGGTATTGTTCGAGGAAATTATCGCACAGCCGGAGGCGTTTGATAAATACCGGTACGTTGATACTGACATCGGCCATGTGAACGGAATCGGGCTGGGCGGACATTACGAGGTAACGGCTGTCGTGGCGATGAACGGCGACGCCGCACGGGCGGAGGAGATGCTCTCGCTTCTAAGCGCCGACGGTTGGCCTGAGGCGGATTATCAGGAGCTGTTGCAGCCCTTTACAGACTTTCTTTTCTACAATCCTGAGAACACAATAACGTTGATGCCGAAGATGCTCGAAAAGGGCGTTGACGCGGGGCGGATGTACTCATATCTGCTCGGAAACTATTTTGCCGATGCAGACGCCAACATCGCGCTCGCGCATGAATTCCTGATGAACTACTATGGGCAAGGCATCGGGCTGTGGGACGATCAGGAGCTGTATTCATTAGAGTTCCGCTTGGAACCGGAGGACATCGACGTCGGTTCATATACGCCGCAGGGTGCACAAGCATATGAGAAGGGAAATACGGCGCTGGTGGTGCTGCATGACGGCGAGTTTTATGAGACGAAGCTCGCATGGTTCGCGCAGTCAGAAGAGCGAAGCGTACGCGTTCTTCCGGAGTACATGCCCGCGTCACTGGATGATACGGACATGATAATTGTGATGGAGCAAAGCTTCGAGAAAACGGTTGAGTATACCGATATGAGCGGCAGCGGGGTGGTGTACGCTTGTGGCTATGCCAGTATTGTGGACATCTACGTTTATGAATATCCGTCAGGCAGTTATATAGGGAAGGCGGGGCAGGTGCGCAGCGAACCGCCCGGTACGGTGACTATCTCTAGTAATCAAGGTGCGGTGTATGCGGATTTCGACACAGAGGATGTTATCGACTGCATCGCGGAATACATGGCAAGCTGAAACTGTTCATGGAGTGCTTTGATAACGAGAAGATAAAAGTGCTGTTGGCAGTTCTTCCCGATGAGGAGACTTAAAGAACGGATATAAGTTCTATAATAACAACGCATAGATAAAAGGGGGCAATACGATGAAGAAACTTGTATTTATCACGATGGCGATATTGGTGACATTGGCGTTTGCGGCCTGCGGCGCGCCCGAAGCGG
>CAYNFL010000122.1:0-5879 GCA_964396465.1 uncultured Christensenellaceae bacterium | reverse complement strand
ATGAGGGAGGGAAACAGTTGTTTAAGAAGCTTATGAGCTAAACTAAATAGCATTGCCGTGCGGAGTAGTGTAGTTTTTTATAGCCTGTTTTACATCGCGCCCTCGCTCATGCTCGATACCTCGAAGAAGCGCGTCTGCTCGCCCTTCCACGCAAGGCTGACCGTGCCGGTCGGCCCGCTGCGCTGCTTGGCGATGATGATCTGCGAAAGCGCGTCCGCCTCGGCGTTGTAGTAGTTTTCGCGGTGGATGAACATCACGACGTCCGCGTCCTGCTCGATACTGCCCGATTCCCGAAGGTCGGAGAGCAGCGGCTTTTTGTCGTCACGCTTCTCGTTCGCGCGCGAAAGCTGCGATAATATCATCACGGGCACGCCGATTTCCTTGGCCATAATTTTCAGGCTGCGCGTCATGCCGGATATCTCTTGCTGGCGGTTCTCGCGGCGGTCCTTGCCGGTCATGAGCTGCAAATAGTCGATCACCACGAGCCCGAGGCCTCTTTCCATCTTTAAGCGGCGTGCTTTGGCGAGCATCTCCATCACCGTGATCGTGGGCGAATCGTCCACATATACGGGGGCTGCGCCCAAAACGCCCACGCCGTCCGCAAGCCGGTCGAAGTCGTCGTCCGTAAGATCGCCGCTGCGCGTCTTCTGGCTGTCCACGAGCGATTCGCTGCACAGCATGCGCAACGCCAGCTGCTCGCGCGCCATTTCAAGCGAGAATACCGCGACGGGTATCTTTTCGTCCACCGCGATATGCTGCGCGATGTTGAGCGCGAAGCTCGTCTTGCCCATGCCGGGGCGCCCCGCCACCACAATGAGCTGCCCGCCCTGCAAGCCGGAGAGCATCGCGTCGAGCCGGGAGAACCCCGTGGGGATGCCCAGCATGCCGCGGTCGCTCTTCATGGCTTCGCCGATGAGCTGGTAGCCCGCGAGCAGCGCGTTTTTGATGTGTTCGAGCGAATCGCGGCGGCGCTTCACCGCGATCTGGTAGATGAGGTCTCCCGCGCGGTTGACGATATCCTCCGTCGCATCCTCCGAAGCCGCGGCGTCGCGGATGATCTCGTTGCCCGCGGTGATCATCGCGCGCAGCACGGCCTTTTGTTCCACGATCTCCACATAGTAACCGATGTTCGCGGCGCTCGGCACGCACGATGCAAGATCGGCGATGTAGATCGTGTCGTCTGCGCTGTCCAGCTGGCCCATGCGTTCTAAGCGATCCACCACCGTGACGGTGTCCACCGGTATGCCTTCCTCCGAAAGCTCGCCCATCGCGGCGAATATCAGGCGGTTGCGCTTGGAATAGAAGTCCTCCGGGATCAGGCGCTCCAGCGCAACGAATACCGCTTTGGGGTCAAGAAACATGCTGCCGAGCACGCTGCGCTCCGCCTCCGCGTTGTTCGGCGGAATATAGGCCAGCGGCCTTTCCCGTTCCGCGGCGCTCATCGCTTATTCCTCCGATGCTTCCACAACGGCGGTGATGTCCGCGGCAATGCCCGCGTACAGCTTGACCTGCAGCGTATATTCGCCGAGTTCCTTTAAGTTGTCGTCCAGCACGATCTTTTTCTTTTCGATCTCAATGCCGTGCTGGGAAAGCATTGCTTCGGAAATTTCTTTGGAGGTGACGGAGCCGAACAGCCGCCCGTTTTCGCCCGACTTGGCTTTGATGACGACGCGCAGTCCGGAAATCTTTTTAGCGGCTTCCTCGGCGGAGAGCCGCTCTAAAAGGCGGCGTTTTTCGAGCGCTTTTTGCTGCTGCTTCGCGATCTCAAGATTCTCCGATGTGGCTTCCTTGGCGAGCTTCTGCGGGAACAGGAAGTTGCGCGCGTAACCGTCGCTCACGTTCACGATGTCCCCGGTATACCCTTTGCCTTTTACATCCGCCGTTAAAATCACTTTCATCTTTCGTTATCCTCTCTTATCTGCTTTTTGATGGTACTTTTCAGCAGCGCGTACGCTGACTTTAAATCGGTATCTTTGAGCTTGACTGCCGCGATCGTCGCATGGCCGCCGCCGCCCAAAGACTCGAGCAGCAGCTGAACGTTCACTTCGCCGAGCGAACGTCCGCTGATGATCACGTTGTCGCCTTCGCGGCAGACCACGAAGGAGGCCGATACGCCGCGTATCGTGAGCAGCGCGTCGGCGGCCTGCGCTGCGATCAGCGGCGCGCTTTCCGTGCCCTCCGGGCACGCGGCGACCGCGATGCCGCCCGGCAGCACCTCCGCGCTCTTGACGACATCCGATTTGGTGGAATAGGTTTTCAGGTCATCCTGTACGAGCTGCCGAATACCGGTGGAGTCCGCGCCGAGCCGCCGCAGGTATGAAGCCGCTTCAAACGTGCGCACGCCCGTGTTGAAAGAAAATCCTTTGGTGTCGATCGTGATGCCGCACAGCAGCGCGTCGAGATCGACGGAAAGCGGCTTTAAGTCCTCACCGAAGTACTGCAGCACCTCCGTGACGAGCTCGCATACGGAAGAAGCGTACGGCTCGTGATAGGTGAGCGCGGCATCCTCAATGCTGGTCGTGCCGCGCAGGTGGTGGTCGATCACGACGACCGTATTGGAGATATCGATAAGATCGGGCGCAACGGTGAACCCGGCGATCTGCGTATCGATGATAATCAGCATGGAGGACGCGCCCATGCGCATACCCGCCTCCGCGCCCGATATCACGGCGCTGCTGTAAACATCCGTCGCGGCGACGCGCTCCATCAGCGCTTGTATGGATGGGTTGGGGTTGTCCACCACCATGTATACCTTCTTGCCGATGTGGCGCGCGCACGCGCAAAGGCCCAGCGACGAGCCCATGCAATCGAGGTCGGGCACCTCGTGGCCCATGATATAAACTTCGCTGCACTGCTCCATGAGGTTGCGCAGCGCGTGGCTCATCATGCGCGATTTCACCTTGCTGCGCCGGTATACCGTCTTGATCGCACCGCCGAAGAATACGTACTGGTCGCCCTGCTTGATGACGGCTTGGTCGCCGCCGCGCCCGAGTGCCAGCTCTAGCGCCTTGCCGGAAAACTCGGCGGACTGCTCGGGCGTATCGCCCACGCCGATCGCCACTGAAAGCGTCGGCGGAAGCGAAGCTTCGATCTGGCGGACATCGTCCAGTATGCGGAACTTGCTTGCACGCAGCGAGGAAAGATACCGCCGTTCAAAAACGCAGGTATAGCGCCCGCGGTCGGTGCGCATGAACATCGCGGAGATGCTTTTCGCCATCGCGGATATGCGCTTCTCCACCGACGCGATGACCTCGGAGAGCGCAGTCTGTGTCATGTCGGCGGACAGCTCCTCGTAGTTGTCCACTTGTATGTAGCATACCACGGGCAGAAAGCTTTGATAGAGACGCCGCGTTTCAATCGTATTTTCGACGTCTATGAGCCGGTAAAGCCGCATGTTTCCGCCGCGGTAAGTAAGCGTAAACAATTCCTTTTTATACGCGCGCCCGCGTATGAGTATTTTTTTATCCTTATCAGGTACGCCGATACCCGGTATCATACGCGATATGTTGCGCATCGCGCCAAAGCCCGCGATGTTGCGGAACGCGAGGTTGCACCATTTGATCGCGCCGGACGCGGTCGTGAGCGCGACGGGGATCGCTGTCGTATTGAGATAGGTTGCCGTGGTTTCTTCGTTTTCCATCGCCTTCATCGCGAGCTGCTGCCATTTGATCTTTTGAAATACACCGAAGAACAGGTACAAAAGCAGCAGTGCAACGCACAGCGGCGCCGTGATTAACCCCGCCCCCGGGTTCAGCCAAAATGATCCCGCGACGGCGAGAAGCAAGGCGCAGCAAAACAATATGAACTCCGCAGTAAACACGCGAATCTTGGGCTTCAAATGTCTGCACCCCCCTCCGCTTGACGGCTGCGAAATCGAAATATGTTTTCAAATATTCCGAGCCACATCAGCAAACTGCCGAAAATGATCATTACGAAAGCCTGAAGCGCCACGCGCATACTTACGCTGATCCCGCGCGATCTGAAAAGAAAATCAACAAAGCTCATTGCCTGTACAATAAATACGAAAGCATAAACGTATAGTACCGTATCCGATAGCAGGCTGAAGGACGGAAGCTTTAAGGCATCGCCTGTTGCAGCGGCCAGATACGAAAGCACAAACGCTGCCCAGAAACCGCGCGGCAGCGCAAAGTCGCTGAACGGGGGGACAGGCGCCACCGCCATACCGCGCCGTTTTGCAAGGGACCTCGGGATCAGATAGCACAGCAGCCCTGAAAGCAGCGAATAGACTGCAATTCCTGACACAAGGAAATAATTGACCCATTCGTGCAGCATGCTCAGCATGGTGTCGATCGCTACGGCGCGCGGCGTCATCAGCACCGCCTGCTGTGTGATCGCGCCCGTCTGGACGTCCAAAAATCTCGCCGCCTGATAGGTGATACTGATCGCGTTGTCGCTGAGCGAAACAAGCATATCACCCGTGCGCCTCACGAGGTAATCGACGGGCAGCATACGCTTTTGCAGCCATAATACGCCGATTAAAAGTATGATGCCCAAAAGCGCTGCCGCCGATGTGGCCAGCACGCTGTTCCGAAAGCGCGTATGTTTTTGTATTGCCGCCGACGCTGTGATCGCCATCGGTATGAATGCCACGGCAAGCGCAAGCGCGGCGTTGAAGCTGAAAACAGCGGCCATACCCAGTGCTGCGATGCCCGATATCCCCCCTGCCGTTTTGAAACGAACCATCAGGTATGCCAGTATGACCGGTATGGGCAAAGCGATTGCCGGCAATTTTGCCGAGGCTGCGGATAATGCGGCTGTCAGCAGAAGCAACACGAATAATGCGCTAATATTTTTTTCGTTTATCTTCTCCAAAACCCCTTACGCTTTCAAAATGTTTTTTCATCAACGTCAGATCTCCGAAATCGGCTTCGAGCATATGGCCTTCACGAATGCCGTCTGCTATCTTGTCCAAAATGTCAGAGTCGATTTCGGTAAACGATATGCCGCACCGGCGCGCGAGCATATAGGAAAGCAATATCGTACCTGAGAGCGCACTGAGAAGCTCCCCCCGTCCGCCGGGGATAAGCCCCGCGCGCAGCACGTCGGCCGCTTCCCCGATCAGCTCCGATTTTAAGACCTCGATCATCTTTGCGTTGGATGCAACGCTAAGCGATTGATGCATCTTGTTCACCTCAAAACTAAAATGCACCCAATCCCCTTAAGTGTCTATATTCTATCCGTAAAGCATGCAATAGTCAATCATCCGGCCTGCTCCAAAAAAAGCACGACACAAGGAAACGGAGCGGACTCGTGATAATAATTTGGGCGGCACAGAGGCCGCCCTGTCGCAATCATGCAAGCGTATCATATTCGTTTTGGATTGCCCTTGAATTGGGATTAATCCAACATGCGCGCCTGTTAAGCGCTTCGATCCATGATGAGCTTGTCCGCCATCAGCGCGATAAACTCGCCGTTGGTGGGCTTGTCGTTGTTGGAGTAGATATTGTAGCCTAAAAAAGCATTGATGTTTTCGATTTTACCTCTGGACCAGGCTACTTCGATCGCGTGGCGTATTGCACGCTCCACCTTGCTTGCGCTGGTTTCAAACGGCTCCGCGATACCGGGATACAACTTCTTCGTAATGGAATTGATCAGGTCGGGGTTTTTAACCACCATCTTAATTGCTTCCCGCAAAAAATGGTAGCCTTTGATGTGCGCGGGTATGCCGATAGATAAAAACACCTGTGTGATTTTTTCATCCAATGTACGCGAACGCACTGGAGCGGGCGATTTGCGCGTCTGTATCACGCGTTGGCCGAACATGTCCTGTATTCGTTTATAAAGGATATCCTTGTTGAACGGCTTGATCATGTAATACTTCGCGCCGAGGTCGCACGCCAGCTTGACCATCTTTTCGT
>CAYNFL010000121.1:0-6002 GCA_964396465.1 uncultured Christensenellaceae bacterium | reverse complement strand
GCCGGATGCCGCCTTGCTCCGATCCGGTAACGGGGTTTAAATCAGCGTAATAAATGTCTCCTCTCTCTACCATATCTCACCCCGCATATGCTGTTTTGAGTCTCCCATATCATCATATGAAAGGGCGGTGCAAGGTGTTAGCGGAGCGATAGCAGCGCGCGCGCGTTGCCAGAGAGTATTTTATCGATATCGGCTTCGCTCAGCGAAAGAGAACGTATGTTGTTTATTTCTTCCGCTGCGTTCATCCAAGGGTAATCGGTGCCAAACAGCACGTTTTCCGCGCCGTGGCGGTTGATCATGCGCTCCATGTTCTGCTTATGAAGCAGATAGTACGAGTAGGATGTATCAAAAAATACGGGCTGCCCGACAAGCAGTTCCTCCACATCGCGCCAGAGCGCGTGTGCGCCCATATGCGCGGCTACCAGCTTGATTCCTTTGATATTGTCGATTATGTGCCGGATCATCAGCGGTGTGCAGTATACGGGGCACGGGTAGCCGATGTCGATACCCGAGTGCAGCACGACGATGAATCCTTCATCGCGCAGCAATTCAAGAATAGGCATCATACGAGGTTCATCCGCGAAACAACGCTGATAATCCGGGTGGAACTTGACGCCGAGAAAGCCCATGGATTTAAGTGATTTCACGGTTGTCTCAAAATCTTGGTCATCCGGATGCACCGCGCCAAAAAACAAGAGCTGATCGTCTCCGCTTTCCTTTGCCCAGCGGTTGATTGTCGCAAGCTGAGACGTTTTTGTGGCGACGGGCAGCGATACGCTTAAGTCTACACCGCAACAAACCATATGGTTTTTCAAACCTTCGGTGGTGCCGAGAGCGACTGCCTTTATCCCCGCTTGCTTTTCCAGCGTAGATACCGCGTTTTCAGCAATTTTATCCGCAAAACAATGCGTATGGAAATCAATTACCACATTCGTTTACCAACCCGCTCAAGTCCAGCAGGGAAAGAGCGTTTTTATACAGTATTTTTTCGATATCGTCCGAAGGGAGCGGGAGCTCGCGGAGCATACTGATCTCATCGGAGGCATTCTTCCAAGGCGAATCCGTACCAAACAATACGTTTTCCGCACCGTGTTTGCTGATCATACGTACCATATCCTGTTTGGAAAGCGCATATTGGGAATAACAGGTATCGATGAAAAGCTGTCTGCCGAGCAACAGTTCTTCGGCGTCCCGCCACAGCGCGTTGCCGCCCATATGCGCCGCAATGAGCGTCAGCCGCGGGAAATTGTCCATAATTTTGCGTATCATCAGAGGTGTGCAATGTACGGGGTAAGGATATACGTTATCAAGGCCTGCGTGAAGCGCCAGTATCAATCCGCTATCCTGAATTTTTTCATAGAGCGCAAACATATTCGGATCATCGGCATAATACCGTATATAGTCGGGGTGTATCTTGACTCCTTTAAAACCGTGCTGTATTAACCAGTTAATATTTGAAGAGACATCCGGGTCATCCGGGTGAATCGAACCGAAAAAATTTAACGAACCGCAAACCTGTTCATGCGCCCATTGATTGATTACGGCAACCTGAGAGGGCTTGGTGGCCACTGGAAGAACGACGCTGATATCAACACCATAGCGCCGCATTGCCGCTTTAAGGTTTTCCGGCGTATCGCCTCCGTTTGTTGTAATACCGCTTTGTTTTTCCAGAACGGAGATCGCCGTTTTGACAATCTGTTCCGAAAAGCAATGTGTATGAAAGTCGATAATCATGCAAATAATCCGCCTTAATCACTTTACAGTGAGTCATTTTACAACAGATTTTAAGCGATATCAACTTTATAGGTATAAATATGTGCGCATTTGTTCACATGCTATATCATATCTTCAGAAAACTCAACGCGCTTGCCGAATACGTCCTTGATTGTTTCGAGTATGCGCGCGTCCCAGAAACGCTCCTTGTTATGAACTACGATACAAAGAGGTGCGATATTGACGAGCGCGGAGAGCAGCGCGTCGTCCCTGTCGATACGCTTCCCTAAAAAGGCGCATTTTAGCAGGCACAGCCGTTCGTCGAGCAGCAGGTATTCGCCGTGCCCGTCCACGCATACGTGTACCTTGCGCACGCGCGGTATGCGGATGTTGACAAAAAGGCGCATGATCTCCACGAACTCGGCATACTCCTTCTTTCGGATATAGGTTTCTACGCCGACGGACAGCGCCCTGTCCCACTCCTCCAGATAATCCTTCATGCGAAAACGCATAAAGCCTTCGAGTATCAGCGTATCCGGCATGGTTTCGCCCAGAAGCGCGCTGAGCCGATCCGTGACATTCTGCTTACATAAGGTAACGCCGCTGTCCCGGCCGCCGCCGCCGTACCACAGCTCCTTTAATACGCAGACGAGTATTTCGCACTGATCTTTTTCGGGCAGAAAATCATAATCCTGTTTGAGCTGGCGTACGAGATGCCGCACCTGCATATTTTCCACAATGATATCCGCCAGTATCGCACAGAGCACCTCATGCTCCTGATCGTTTTTTTTGCCGCAGTCGGATATCGTAATTTCCGCCATACGGTCGTCAGAGCTTTCAACCGGCATAATACTGACGATGCAGCCTTTCTTCTGCGCGTCATACGCGCGGTTTATAATCAAAGGCCCAAGAACAAGCCCTTTGTCTTCAACACCGACGATTACATTCAAAACTCATCACAACCTTTTTGCTCCGTTCAATATAATTTATGCCGCGCTAAAATAAACGTTTCTAACATTAATGTCTGCAACAAAATTAAATACTCTCGTTGAAATAAATGTTATTAGATGATATTATGGGAAACAAAGAGCATTCCGAATAATAATAAAATACGGAGGTTTCCATGCTCGAAATTGAACATTTATCGAAAAATTTCAAGAATATTTGTGCGGTAAACAACATATCCTTTTCGGTTAGCAGCGGCGATATATTCGGCCTGTTAGGGCCCAACGGTGCCGGCAAATCCACAACGATTTCAATGATCGCCACGCTGCTTAAGCCGGACGAAGGACAGCCATTCAGAAGTATCTGGGGCTGGTGCCACAGGAGATCGCGCTGTACCCCAGCCTCTCCGGTCTGGAAAACTTAAAGTTTTGGGGCAAAGCATACGGGCTGAGCGGCGAAACGCTTAACAGCAGAATCGATGAGGTATCGGATATCATCGGCATCCGCGAACGGCTCAGGAATAAGGTGGAAAAGTATTCGGGGGGTATGAAGCGCAGGCTCAATATCGGGGCAGCGCTGCTGCACAAGCCGGAGCTCATCATCATGGATGAACCGACGGTGGGTATCGACCCGCAGACGAGAAGCCACATACTCGACACCGTCAAAGCGCTCGCGAAGCAAGGATCCACGGTCATCTACACGAGCCATTATATGGAGGAAGTCGAGATGATTTGCAGCCGCGTCTGTATCATGGATAAAGGCGTCATTATCGCGTCGGGTACAAAGGATGAGATTATCGATTCTCTCGGAGGCCAGTACGAAATCGTAATTCGCCTCGGCAAAGAGGACAATGTGCTGCCCGAAAAATTGAAGAAGCTGTTGCCGGTAAAAAAGGTGAGCGCCGAAGGAGCGGAGGTGCGGCTCGTCACGGACGCTGATGATCAGTCCGCCAAGGCGGTGCTGGCAGCGGTGCAAGACAGCGATGCCGGGCTCGTGTCGTTCGACGTCAGGAAGCCCAGCCTTGAAACCGTGTTCCTGAAACTCACGGGACGCGCGCTGAGGGACTGAGCCATGAAGCTGATCGATATTATCAAAAAGGATATGCTCATCGTGCTGCGCGATATCAAGGCGCTGATATTCATTATCATCATGCCAATTGTGCTCATCACGATATTAAGCCTTGCGCTGGGCGGCGTGTTCAGCTCGGAGGGCGTAAGTATCGGGCAGATCCATATTGCCGTGGTCGATGAAACGGCGAAGGATGAAAGCGCAATCAATAAACTGCTGTCCCAATTTTCCGGAGAACAATCCGCGTTCAATGATATGTCGCTTTACTCCGTGCTCGACTCAAAAGAAGTAAGCGGTTTTTTAAGCTACGATAAAACGGACGCGCTAAGCGCCAAGAAGATGCTGGAGAACGGCGAGGCGGACGCTGTCGTGACACTGCCGGAGGGATCGCTGCTGGCCGTACTCACATCCGCCGCGGATTTCGGCGGTGGCGCTAAAGTCACCGTGGAAGGAGCGGAACCCGGTTCGCTCAAGGCCAATGTCGCGCAGAGTATCGTTTCTGCTTGGGCCGATGCGGTATCGTCCGTATCCGCGGATTTTGGCGTGTTGTTTGAAACGCTGGAGGAAAGCGGAGGCATCACGCAGGAGGCGCTCGGAAAGATCGACATCGAATCGTACATCCGTTCTTCCACGCAGTCGCTGTCGCCCGATAATGTTGCCATCGATACGCGCAGCGTTGCGGCAAGGAAAACGCTGGACAGCTTTTTGTACTATTCCATCGCGATCACGTGCATGTTCGTGCTGTATTCCGCAGGGCAGGGCAGCACGTTTCTTTATAAGGAGTACGAGGACAAGACATTGATGCGGCTGCTTGCCGCCGGAATATCGCGCAGGAAGCTGCTGCTCGGCAAAGGCTTCGCGGTGTTTTGCCTGAGCGCATTGCAGCTCATCGTACTGTTCGCGTTCTCATCACTTGCTTTGGGTGTGGATTGGGGCAATCCGGCGGGCTTCATACTCATATCGCTGTGCACTGCGGCATCTGTAACGGGCCCTGGTGTGCTGCTGATGGTGCTCGTATACCGCAGCGGCAATCCGCGCATCGGCGGCGTATTTCAGGCGATCATCGTGCAGGTGCTCGCGCTGTTCGGCGGAAGCTTTCTGCCGCTTTTCGTACTACCCGATTTTTTCTCTACGGTGTCGCTGTTTACCCCCAACGGACTGGCGATACGCGCTTATACCGAGAACGCGACGGGCGCTCCGATAACGGATATATTGCCTTTCATGGTGGGGTGCGTCGCGCTCGGCGCCGTATTTTGCATAGTCGGAATACTGTTTTTCCCCAGAGAAAGGAGGGCGTAATATGGCCTCTATACTATGGGTAAAACTGAAAAGGATGCGCAATGAATCGTATTTGTACGTGATTATGATACTGATGAGCCTCGTGCTGTCATTTGTATTCGGTAAAGCGATGTTCGGCGGCGAAACCGCAAGGCGCGTATACACCATCGATCATGACGGCACGCCCGCTTCCGCTGCGTTCCTGAGCCGTATCGAAGGCGGCGCGTATGCGCTTGCCGCCGCGGACGAGAAGGAAGCGGAAACCGCGGTATCCAAAGGGGATGCGCTCGCGGCCATCGTGATACCCGAAGGGTTCTCGGAAAGCCTTGCGGACGGCGCATCTGTAACGCTGGTGCGCACTGCGGAAAGCGCGGATATCATCGCCTTAAAAAGCGTCGTTTCATCAGCGGTAACGCAAACGGCGCATGTATACGCTTTATTTTCTGCGCTTAACGACGCGCGCGCACGTATCGGGCTTGGCCCGCTTACGGAAGCACAAGTAGAGCAGGCGTATGCCTCGCGCACAGGGGAAAACGCAGCCGTAAAGGTTGTCTCAGCAAAGGCGGATCAAAAGGATATTTCATGGGACAATATTCATTACCTGATGGGTTTTAACATATTCTTTGTGATGTTCAGCATTGTATTTACGATCGGCGGCATTTTGGAGGATAAGAAACTGCATACGTGGGACCGCATCCGCATATCGCCGGTTTCGAACGCGGCGGTGCTGGGCGGCAATTTTATACCGTCGGCCGCGGTGGGATTGCTGCAGATGCTGATCGTTCTCGGATTCGGGCAAATGCTTTTCGGCATCGATCTAGGGGAGAGCTTCTGGCCGGTCGTTGCGGTGTTTTCTGCGTTTGTGCTGGCGGCTACGTGCCTCGGGCTCATGATGTCGATGCTGCTGAATACCTACGAACAGCTTAACGCGGTGACGCCCGTGGTACTCGTCGCGACTTCGATGCTGGGCGGATGCATGTGGCCGCTGTCCATCGTAG
>CAYNFL010000120.1:0-6005 GCA_964396465.1 uncultured Christensenellaceae bacterium | reverse complement strand
CGACCAGATATCGATGTACGGTGTCAACGCGGGCGTGGCCAAAACGCTGATCCGCGAGATCGTGCTGTACGTTTTCGAGAAGGATAAAGCGCTGCAAGAGATCGCGCAGGAGATCGTATCGATACCGCCCTCGCCGGAGCTGCTGCCGCCCGAAGCGGGCGCGGAGCGCCAGGATACGCAAAAGCAGATCGGACCTTATGAAATCAACGACTTTTTTATGTACTATATGCTGCGGTTCGAGATGTCGCCCGCAAAAATACTGATGCTGGCTGCTTACGCCTATCCTGAATTCTCACGAGAGCAGCTAAAAGAGCAACTCAAACAGTTCTACCGGCGCTTTTTCGCGTCGCAGTTCAAACGCTCGTGCATGCCCGACGGCCCCAAGGTGGGCAGCGTATCGCTTTCCCCCAGAGGTGATTGGCGCATGCCGTCCGACGCCGAGGCTGGGATGTGGATTAAAAGCCTCGACGAGGAATAATAAAAGGAGTAACAGAACGGCTGTCTGTTACTCCAACGATATCGTCAGGCTTTATGGAACTTCCTCATAGTAAATATCCAATAGAATCTGTAATGTCGCGGCTTCATCATGCAAAAACAGCCAGTTGCCTTTTACCGTTTTCCCTTCGCCCGGTATCGTATTTAGCTGAATTGAATCGACGTCCACATCCTTTAAAACCTTAGCGAAGTCGAGCATCTGCTCCGTCGTGAGGTTGGTCGTCACATACTTTTGTACCTTGTCATATATTTTAACGACCGCGTCCACCGCGTCCATGCTCTTGATCTTCTTGGCGAGCGCGATCATAAACGTCTGGTGGTGGCCGTCGCGGTTCAAGGCTCCCGTTGCTCCGTGGCGGCTTCGCAGATAGATTTCGGCATTTGCATATTTCAGCGTGACCGTTTCGCCCTTCGAGCCTACGTCCGGGATGGACTGGTCGAGCTTTACCTTAACACCGCCTACTGCCGAGGCGATTTTCTCGATGCCGTCGATGTTGATGCTCGCGTACATGTAGACGGGAATATTGAGCGTGAAATCAAGCGGGGTTTCCAGCTTGCATTCGCGCTGAAGGAACATCTGCACGCAGTCCACCGCATTATCAAATGATTTCTTTTTTGCGCCGCCGCCTTTGGAATACGCAGTATTGATACGAGCCTGCACGGTATCGGTGATTTCGCCCGTATCTCCGTTCAGTATATGGACAGTCGTTTGCGTATCGCGCGGTATGGTTATGAGAGCAGCGGTTTTCTTTTCAATATCCACGGCGCAAACTATCATCATGTCGCTGCGGTAGCCCTCGTGATTGATTCTGCGTTCTGCGTTGGTATCGATGCCGAGGAATAAAATATTGACAATGTTTTCGTTACGGATGTATTTTTTGCCGTTGTATTCGATATAGGGGTTCGGCGTGGGGGTTGGCGCGGCCGTGGACGAAGCACCGGGCGAAGACACCGTTAAGGCGGCAGGTGTCGCGGTTGCGTTGGGGTTATCGAAAATCGCGCTGTCTGTATTAACGGGCTTTTTAATGTAATCGATCAGTATAAATGTGACCGCTACGGTACCCGCAATCAGCACGCCAAGAGCGCACAGCAGTATCCGTATCGCCATGCCGTATTTGCCGAGCGGCTTCTTTTCTGGTTTATACTTTTTGAACATTAAACCTGACTCCTGTAGGTGCCAAATTATGTTTTACTCAGTAGTTTTCGTAGTAATCCCCGCGGCGGTAGTCGTATACCGTGCCGTTAGAGTAAAGGTCGATGTTATCGAGCGCCATGCCGGTACCGATCGCGACGCAGGATATTGCGTCTTCCGCGACATAGCATGGTATGCCTGTTTTTTCGCTGAGCAGACGGTCGAGGCCATAGAGCAAGCTGCCGCCCCCCGTCATGCAGATGCCGTTTTCGGCGATATCAGAAGAAAGCTCCGGCGGAACGCGCTCCAAAACGCTGTGCAGCATTTCCATCATGCCGTTTAGCGGTTCCTCCAGCGCTTCGATGGTTTCGTTGGAACTAAGCGTGACAACTTTAGGCAGTCCCGATATGAGGTTGCGGCCTGCGACTTCCATGTAGACCTGCTCTTTACGCGGAAATGCGGAGCCGATGTTGATCTTGATCTCTTCGGCGGTTCTTTCTCCGATGAGCATGTTGTGCTTCTTTTTCATATAGCGCACGAGGCCTTCGTCAAACTTGTCCCCCGCGATTTTAACGGAGTCGCTGATGACGATGCCGCCTAAGGATATGAGCGCGATATCGGTGGTGCCGCCTCCGATATCGATGACCATGCTGCCAAACGGCGCGCCGATGTCGATTCCGGCGCCGATCGCGGCGGCCATCGGTTCTTCAATGAGCGCGGTATGGCGGGCGCCCGCTTCCTCGGTCGCCTCGATGACGCTGCGTTTTTCCACTTCGGTAACGCCCGACGGTACGCAAACGATCACGCGCGGCTTAAAAAACAGCCGCCGTCCGATCACTTTACGCAGAAAAAAACGCAGCATTCTTTCAGTATCGTGAAAATTGGAAATGACGCCGTTTCGGAGAGGACGTACCGCGACGATGTTGCCGGGCGTCCTGCCCAGCATGACGCGGGCTTCTTCACCTATCGCAATAATTTCGCCTGTGTTGCGGTTCACCGCCAGAACGGAAGGCTCACGCAGCACAATCCCCTTGCCCTTGACAAAAACGAGTACGCTCGCTGTGCCAAGGTCAATACCAATATCGTTAAATTCTAATAACCCCATCTAACTCCAATGCTCCCCTGCTATTTTTCCTGCCACCACACAATATTATTAAAAAGAAAAAAACAACCCAATACAGATTAACTTATACTATAATACAGCCTGCGTTAATTTTCAACCGCATTTTATCGGATAAAAAGTACAGCCCGGCAGTGTGATCCGGCTCGGATTTATTATTTTATCACATTTCTTTTGAAAAAGCTTCAGCCAGACGTTCAATATCGCACAGCGTCTCAATACGAACCGCCGCTTCGCGCAGCTTGGCCGCGCCCGCAAATCCTTTTAAATACCACGCGGCGTGCTTGCGCAGCTGGCGAACCGCAATCCGTTCGCCTTTGGCTGCCGCCGCGATATTCGCCTGGCGCACCAGCGTTTCCATGCGTTCGCGCGGCGAAGCGGGCGAGAGCGGGTCTCCTGTGTTTAACAGGTGCAGTATTTCACGGAATATAAAAGGATTGCCGAGTGCGCCGCGCGCCACCATCACGGCGTCGCAGCCGGTACGATTAAGCATTAAAAGCGCGTCGCCCGCGCAGAATACGTCGCCGTTGCCCGTGACGGGTATGTGAACCGCTTTCTTCACTTGTGCGATGATATCCCAATCCGCCTTGCCGCTGTAGAACTGTTGCCGCGTTCGTCCGTGCACCGTTATGGCGCTTGCGCCCGCGTCCTGCGTCATCTTCGCAAAATCCACCGCGTTGACGCTCGTTTCGTCCCACCCCTTGCGGAACTTGACGGTGACAGGCAGCGCGCTTGCCTCCGTAGCGGCGCGGATGATGCGCTGCGCAAGGCGCATATCTTTCATGAGCGCGCAGCCCTCCCCGGGCGAGGTTATTTTGGGTGCGGGGCAGCCCATATTGAGGTCGATAGCGCTGAGCCTGCCGGGGTATGCCTCGCTGAGACGATTTACGGAGAAAATAACCGCCTCCGGGTCGGAGGCGAAAAGCTGCACGCCAAAGACAGTTTCGTTTTCAGCGGGGCAAAGCAGGGATGCCGTTTTGATTGAACCGTACCTTAGCCCCTTGGCACTGACCATTTCAGTATAGGTGAAGCCTGCGCCCATCTCGATGGCGATCTGACGAAAAGCGGCGTCCGTAATTCCCGCCATGGGAGCGAGGTATATATTGTTTCGTGCGGGAATCACTCTTCGATGGCCTCGCTGATTTCCGTTTCGGCTGTGGTTTTCGTTGGCGAAGGCGAAGGCGAAGGCGAAGGCGAGGGCGAAGGTGCGGGAAGAATCTCGGTTTGCGCCATTTCCACGATACGCCAATTGTCTTCATAGCGCACGAGCGTTACGTCATATATCGCGTTTACCCAATCGGGCGGCGTTTCGCTCAATGCCGCGTCGGACGTGGCGTAAAGGTCGCCTTGAATGCCTGTAACCTCTTCAGTAGCTTTAACCATGACAGTGTCGTTCCACGGAAGAATGAGCGCGAAGCTCACATCGGCAGTATAGTTGTATTTTGAAATGTCGTAAGGCTTGTAAGGATCCATGCCCAGCAGTTTGTCGTTCTCTAAAAAGCTTTTGGAAAACACCTTGGATAGCGTGGTGGTATCCGAACCGGCCAATATCACATCGGCTCTCACATGAAGCCCGTCCTTGACGAGCGTCTGTACGTTCATGTAGTCCATTGCGGCGAAGAAGGACAGCACAACAAGGCCGACGATAGCCGCGCCGATGAGCAGCCTTGAAAGCAGATACCATATGAATTTCAGCGCTACCGTTGCACCCGTAGACACGCTTTTCCCTCCTGATCGTATTCATCATACCACAACGCGATGCACTGCACAACTTAGTGCGGCTTGCTGGCAAAGCGTAATATTCAGAAACGGACGGGCGGCTGATACCTGTTTAAAGGTACGTTAGCCGCCCTGTTGTAGTCCGATTATTTGAATATATAGCCGGGTTGCGCTTGTGTGGATATATCTTTGCGTTGTTTTTACTGCTCCCGCGGTTTCATCGTCGGGAAATTCGACCGGATCATTTACAACTATTTAAATCCCCACATAACCCTGTTTTACTGTCTTTCATTTTACGTTCCATTATACAACTATACGATACTCTTTGTAAATGGTCGTATGTTAGTCGTAAACTGGTCGTAAAGCTACATTGTACCCATCTGAGCTACCTTCTGTTTATTGAAATAGTCTTCAAAATTAATCAGCTCAGCACGTTTCAAATCTTTCGTTGCTTCTGCGTAGATATCCATTGTTGTCTCTGCATCCGCATGACCGAGAATATCCTGCATCGCCTTAAGGTTTACTCCGGCTTCGCACATCCTTGTTGTAAAGGTATGGCGTAGATTATGATTGCTGAACTTCGGTAACAAGGTTACTTCTTCTTCATCGCCTTTTCTTTTATCCAGAATGTCGTAATTGCAATCCCTGATAATGCGTCTGAGTGCCTTGTTCAGTGTTCCCTGATGTTGAACACTGCCGAACCGATTTATAAAAATGAAGTCCGTATATCCATCAACAGTTGCAGTACATTTGATTCCGAAATCTTTCTGGTTCTGCTTTTCCAGAAATAACGCTTCCGCGACCTTCGGCAATAGTGGAACAATTCTTTTTCCGGCTTCCGTCTTCGGCTCATTGACAGCAAAGCAACAACCTTCTTCACTTCCTTTGCTGTAATAAACGAGGGTATGATTGATACTGATTGTTTCATCATCAAAATCGACATCTGCCCAGCGCAGGCCTGTTACCTCGCCTACACGCATCCCAGTCCACAGCATAAGCGTGAAAACAGGATACCATCTGTTATACTGCCCCGGCTTCTTCAAAAACTGCTCGAACAACTCTTGCTCAGGAATCGTCAGTGCTCTCCTCTTTTCGGAATCATGGTTATGTGCTTTTTTGAGTTCCTTCAGGGCATTGTCGGAAGGGTTATATCTCAGATAGTCATCTTCAACACCCAGCTCCAAAACCTGATGTAATACCGTATGGACACAATCAATGGTCGAAGTCTTCAGATGCTGCGAATCTGCGAGTTGATTATAAAAGGCTCTTACATCTGTTCTTTTCAAATCTACAATCTTGGAGTGCCCGAAATCTTGCTCAACAAATTGCATGTACATGTATTTATAATTTTGAAAAGTGTTATCCTTCAAGCCTCTTTTTATCTTCACCCAAAGATAGTATAAATCATTAATCGTTAAATCCTTCTTGTCTGACCTGATACCATCTAATGTGTCGCGAAGCACATCAATTTCCTTGTCACGAAGCTCATCAAGCGTTTTCGCATAAATGGAATGACGTTGCCCTCTTCTGTCTCTCCAC
>CAYNFL010000119.1:0-6058 GCA_964396465.1 uncultured Christensenellaceae bacterium | reverse complement strand
AACAACTTCTCACGGCTCAATCAAGCGGTATCATGGCGCTTCCGTCCGCCGACACACAAGCGCTCCCTCCAGTGAAACCACCATCCCCAATAGGAACCATATATCTGACAAATATCCACCCCGCCGCGATATCGATTGAGCTTATACCTGCTATATCACAGACCATGCTGTTGCCGGAACCGTCCGTTCCCACGCGGTAAAGCCTGCCGCCGTCATCCTTGTTCGCGTAGTAGATGGTGTCGCCTACGATGTCGAAGCTTTCAGCCGATATGCCCGCGATATCGTGTTTCCCTTTACCATCGGTACCCACGCTGTAGAGTTCGCACCCATCGTCGCCGGGGTCGTCGTTGACCGCGGCTTCCTGACTCCCCTTGGTATAATACACGCGGCCGGAGACAGCGATTATATCGCATATCGCGCCCACGTTTTTGACAAGCGTCGTGCGGTGTTTGCCGTCGATATTCGTCCGCACGAGCGATAATGTAGAACCGCCGGCGCCGGAACTTTCAATGGTATAGCAGAAGCTGCTGCCATCCGAAGCCGCCTCGGTAAATTCGGGGCCGCTGATTTGCGCACTCTCGCCGGTGTCGGCGTCTACGCGGTATGTCAGCGTATTGCTGTTCTCATCGAGCATGAGCAGGAATATATACCTGCCGTCAAACCACATTCGCGATCTTGAAGCGGCTGCTTCGGGGCGCGGAAAGAAGGTATTTGTCTGCGAACCATCCGTACTGATCCTCGCGATATCCCATTTGTCTGTCATATAGTATATGTAGCCGTTATACACACAGAGCATCTCATCGTTGGCGTATTTGAGCATGATGTTTTCGGCTGTTTTTCCGACAGTATCGATTTTTACAATATACGCCGCGCCGCTTGCGTAGTAGATAATGCCGCCTTCCGCCGCAGCCATCCCGTCGGACATTACGCCGCAAAGCGACGTATCCACAGTATGTTCAAACATCGCTTCGGCGAATGCCGGAGTTGTGCTCGTCTCTTCTTCCTTAACCTCAGGGTCGAACATAACCGTATATGGCTCGGTCTCATAACAATCCGCCGTGTTGTAATCCCCGTCCCCCTTTTCCCCGTTGCCCAGCTGTCCGTATTCGTTGTATCCCCACGCTAAAAGTTCGCCGTCGGTATTGAGCGCAAGCGTATGTCCGCATCCCGTCACCTGCGAAATGCCGCTCATCACCTGAACAGGTTCAAGGAGTTTGGAGTCGTCCGTTGCCGGGTTCCCGTCGCCGTGCTTTCCGTCCCCCGCCTGCCCGTATTCGTCGCTCCCCCACGCGAACAGATTCCCCTGTGTATCGATGGCGAAGTCGCTCATCCAACCCGCTGACGCCGTCCGGATGCCCGTCAGCAGCTTATATGGAGAGGGGACAACATAGTCGATCGTCATGGGATCGCCGTCCTTGTCGCCGGATTCGCCGTTTCCAATATCCCCATTTATATTATCACCCCAAGTATAAAGGTCGCCGCCCGTGGTCACAGCGCAGGTGATGGCAAGCCCTGCCGATACGGATTCAATACCGTCCATGATCTTTACGGGTTTATTCTCAATAATGCTGTCCCATATCTGCTTCGTATATTCCCCGTTGCCGAGCTTGCCGTAGCTGTTGTCGCCCCATCCATACAGTTCTCCCGATTCAGTCACGGCCATCGTATAACCAAACCCGGCGGACGCCTGCCTGATGCCGCCCATCACCATCACCGGCGCGTTCTCTGTAACCTTGATGTCGTCCTGCCCGCTTTTTCCGTTGCCGACCTGCCCATAGGAATTATCGCCCCATACGTACAAGTCGCCGGTTTCGGTCACCGCAAGGGAGTGGCTGCCGCTGGTATCCATCTGCTTCACGTGTTCCATCACCTTGTAAGGCTCCTCCGCGATAATCCTGCCCGACTCGGGATCGCCGTTGCCTATCTGTCCGCAGTCGTTGTACCCCCACGCGTAAAGCTCTCCCGTCTTGCTGAGCGCCAGATATGTATTGAAGCCCCCGGCGTTACCCATGGCTACCGAGGCCATCCCCTCCATCTTCTTCACCGGACGAGTCTGTCCGTTCCCCCATCCCCAGATATACAAATCTCCGTTTTCCATCACCGCAGCGCTGGTCTCTATACACGCGTCTATCGACACGACCTTGCCGGGTACGTTTTCCAGGGGAGTCAAGGATTCAGCGCTCTGAGTCTGCGCGCTTTGCGTTTGCGTCACAATAGAAGTCGGCGTACCCGCAGCCTGTGTCTCAATAGCCGCGGAGGGTGCGCATCCCGCCAGCAATACTGCTAATAAAAGAACAGCCGACCGAACAAGTATGTGTTTCATACCATTTCCTCCCGAAAACTCATCGTGTTTCTTGCTTCCATACAGTATGTTACTTGCTGTCACGCAGTTTGATTGGGCAATTAAACCAAATATATTATATTTCATTCGGTAAACTCTTTCAACACGCGCGCTATTTCTGCGTCAGCCACCGTCCGCAAAACCATAAATAGCAGAAATTCTTTCCGTAATATTTTCTCTTTTCCTGCCGTACAAAATCATATATAATAGGCTATCGTAGGGGTAAAGCGGTTATAATTTGTATTTTACATATGAGGAGGAAAAATCATGCCATTAGTCACCACGAGAGAAATGTTTGAAAAGGCCTACACGGGCGGATACGCCATCGGCGCGTTCAACGTGAACAACATGGAGATCGTTCAGGGCATCACCGAAGCGGCCAAGGAATTGAGCGCTCCGCTGATACTGCAGGTTTCCAAAGGCGCGCGCGCTTACGCCAACCCGATCTATTTACGTAAGCTCGTCGAAGCCGCGCTGGAGGATACGGGGCTGCCCATCTGCCTGCACCTCGATCACGGCGATACGTTTGAAACCTGCAAGGATTGCATTGACGGCGGCTTTACGTCGGTCATGATCGACGGCTCGCACTTTTCGTTTGAGGAAAACATCGCGCTGACGAAGAAGGTCGTCGAATATGCGCACCCCAAGGGCGTCGTCGTAGAAGCGGAACTCGGGCGACTGGCCGGTGTGGAAGACGAGGTTAAGGTGTCTGCCGAGGATTCGTCCTACACCCGCCCGGAAGAGGTTGAAGAGTTTGTGAGCAAGACGGGCGTCGATTCTCTGGCGATCGCGATCGGCACGAGCCACGGCGCTTTCAAGTTCAAGGGCGAGCCCAAGCTGCGTTTTGATATACTCGAGGAGGTCGAAAAGAGGCTTCCCGGCTTCCCGATCGTGCTGCACGGCGCTTCCTCCGTCATTCCCGAATATGTGGAGATGATCAACCAGTACGGCGGCAGTATGCCGGGCGCGCAGGGCGTACCGGAAGAAATGTTGCGCCAGGCGGCTAAGAGCGCGGTCTGCAAAATTAACATCGACTCCGATCTGCGTCTTGCAATGACCGGGACGCTGCGCAAATACTTTGCGGAGAATCCGTCCCACTTCGACCCGAGGCAGTATTTAAAGCCCGCGCGCGAAGCGATCAAGCAAATGGTCAAGCACAAGATTGAAGTGGTGCTTGGTTGCGCCGGTAAAGCGTGAAAACAGCGAGAACCGGCACCTGCGTTTTCGGGTGCCGGTTCTAATCGGTTTATATTGATATTTACCATCGTTGAGAGTCATGGCGTAAACCGGCAAATCAGCTTTTATCAGCTTTTACCGGTGTTTTTTCTTGCTTTTTATATAATGCCGTGTTAAAATACGTCTGCTGTCGATTTGAGGAGGTTGCAATGGACGTCGTAGTACTCATAATGGAAATCGTGCTCTGCCTGTTTTCGCTGTTCCTGATCGCTGTAGTGTTGCTGCAGTCGGGGCGCAGCGCGGGGCTGACAGGCGATATCGCGGGCGGCGCCGAAACGTTTCTTGGCAAATCCAAGGCTAAGGGTTACGAGGGTACGCTTAAAAAGCTCACAAAAGTTACCGCTGTCGGCATGATGGTGCTGGCCGTTGCGCTGGTATTAATTCAGGTATACATCATTAACCCGGAAAAAACTGAAGAAGAGACCGCGCCCGTCGCAACTCCGGCGCCCACGCTGATCAATCCGTCCGAAGAGTCATCCGAATTGACATCGGAAGAAGCCACGGCGGATGCGGCAGTCAGCGCTTCTGCGGAAACGTCGGCTTCGCCGGAAACTTCGGAAACCCCGTAATACGCATCAAGCGGTTTACGCCTTCCCGGGTCTCGGGAGGGCGTTTTTAATTTTTGTAAAACGGTACAAAAACGGGTGCACAAGGCGCAGACGGGGTATAAATAATATAACAGATATTGATATGAAAAGAGAGATTATGTTGGAAACTAAATATAAAATATTAGAAGCGCTAAGGGCGCTGCGCGGTATGCAGGACCTGGATACGCTGACGCGCGGCATGGAAGAAAAGCCATCAGAGCTTCGCCAAGCCGCGCAGGAGCTGATTGCCGAAGGCAAGGTGCTGTGCAGCGCGAAGGGAAAGCTGTTCCTGCCGGGCACGAACGGACTTTACACGGGCAGGCTCGAGGTCAAGCGGCAAGGCTTCGCGTTTTTAATCTGCGAGGACGGGGAGGACATCTATATATCTTCCGATAAAAAAAACGGCGCGATGGACGGCGATCTCGTTGTTGTCAAACAGCTATCCGCTTCGGAAAGCGACCGTCGGCGCGAAGGCGAGGTCACGCAGATTCTCAAGGAGAAGCCGCGCGTCATCGTCGGCGTGCTCGCGGGCAAATTCGTGCTGCCCGACGACGAACGGCTCGACGATATCTACATATCCAAAAAAGGTTTAAACGGCGCACGGAACGGCCAGAAGGTAGTGGTGGAGCTGAAACGGCGTGCGAAGGGCGAAAAGAGCGCGGAAGGGCGCGTCGCCGAGGTGCTAGGCGCTGCGGGCGCTGCGCCTGTCGAGATGAAAAGCATCATCCGGCGGCTGGAGCTTCCCGAAGCGTTTCCGCAGGATGTCGAGCAGGAGGCGGAGGACGCAGCTGCGCGTAAGTTAAACATTAAAAAGCGGGAAGACTGGCGCGGCCAAACGGTGATCACGATCGACGGTGCGGACGCCAAAGACTTGGACGACGCGGTTTCAGTAAAACGGCTGGACGGCGGATACGAGCTGGGCGTGCATATCGCCGACGTGGCGGATTATGTGAAAGCGGGCAGCAAGCTCGACAAGGAGGCGTTAAAGCGCGGCACGAGCGTATACCTTGCCGACATGGTGATACCGATGCTGCCGCAGGCGCTCAGCAACGGGGCGTGCTCGTTAAACGAGGGGCAGGATAAGCTCACGCTGTCTTGTATCATGAATATCGACACAAAGGGCAGCGTTACGGATTCGCGCATCACGCAAAGCGTGCTCTGCTCAAAACACCGCATGACCTACAGCGACGTCAACGCGATATTTTCCGGCGACACCGCTCTTTTAAAAAAGTACGCGGATATCCATGGCGATCTGATGCTGATGAAGGAACTGGCAGAAATATTACGCGGGCGGCGCGAAGAGAAAGGCAGCATCGATTTTGAGCTGGAGGAAGCGTCGTTCACGTATGGCGCGGACGGGCGCGTGACTGACGTTGGCGCGCGCGAACGCGGCGACGCGGAGAAGCTGATTGAGGAGTTCATGCTGACCGCGAATAAGACGGTCGCGGAAACGTACTATATGCGCGAGCTTCCGTTTGTTTACCGTGTACACGAGCGGCCCGATAATGAAAAAATGAGTGCGTTTGCGGCTTTCTATGCCAACTTCGGGCGTATCCGCGGCAGCCTGGGGGATGTACACCCCAAAAAGCTGCAAACGATATTGAATGACATCAAGGGTACGCCGCACGAGAACATCGTGAGCGAGGTGCTGCTGCGCTCGATGAAGAAAGCGGAGTACAGCCCGGAGTGCAGGGGGCATTTCGGCCTGAGCTTTAAGTACTACTGCCACTTCACCTCGCCCATCCGCCGGTATCCCGATCTGATGGTACATCGCATCATCAAGGACGACCTGACGGGGAAGATGTCGCCGAAGCACATCACCGCGTTGGAGGCGATCGTGGAGAGCGCATCGCGGCAGTCCAGTACGCGCGAGCGCGCGGCAATGGAAGCGGAG
>CAYNFL010000118.1:5555-6079 GCA_964396465.1 uncultured Christensenellaceae bacterium | reverse complement strand
TAATGAGTGCGCGTAAAAAAGGAAGGCAGGAAGCGCAGCGGCTTGCCGACAACGCGCGGCGCGTTGTCGCGCTGGAGAATGAATCGAAGGAAACCAAGGAACTTGTTAAACTCACGCTGGGCACGTGCATCATACTGGGCGACGGCATGATGCAGCATGGTATCAACGGAGAGTTTAAGCGCGCTTTTTGTGATAAGAAGCAGGACGCGCTAAAGTTGCTGTAATTTTTTTGGGATACGCCAACACAAAATAATTAAACTGTGGTATAATATGCGGCGGCGTAAAATAAGCTGCCCGGCAATGATGGAGCAGCGGTTGCATACCGGATTAACGGAGTGGTGGAAATCAGCGGTAAAACGCAAGAATTAAGAGGTTGGAATGGATTCATCCAATAAGTTTGTGATTGACGAGCCTTCTTCAAAAGGCAAGAAAAAGGGGTTCCGGGTGCTGTTGGTTGTGTTTTGTTTGCTGGCGGCATCTTTGCTTGGTATCGTCGGCTATTATTTGATATTGTATTCTAACAT
>CAYNFL010000118.1:0-5545 GCA_964396465.1 uncultured Christensenellaceae bacterium | reverse complement strand
AGCGAGGTACGCACGAGCGGCATCACCGCAGATGTAAGCGGTGGCATTGACGACGACGGTCAGGAAGCCGTCGTATCACAGATTGATAAGGCGGATAATGAGATCGATATCATGATGGTCGGCGTGGATAACCGCAGTGACAAGTTTAACGGCCTTTCCGATGTCATGATGTATATGCGGGTGAATACGGAAAAAAAGACACTCAAAATCGTTTCTTTCATGCGCGATACGCTCGTGAGCATCGACGGTCACGGGAAAAACAAGCTGAACACCGCGTACAGCTTCGGGAAAATTGATCTGATGTACGATACCTATAAGGATATCTTCGGGCTTATACCGGATTATTATATCGTTGTCAACTTCTATGGCATGGAGGATATCATCAACGCGATGGACGGTGTGGATATCGAGTTGAATAAAAACGAGTTGGAATGGCTCAATATCAATATCAACGAAATAAATAAAGAGGCTTCCGGTAAAGATGCCGCCAACATCAGTAAATCAGGTATGCAGCATCTCACCGGGCGTCAGGCAGTCGCCTATATGCGCATACGGCATCCCGGCGGCGACGCGGCACGCATTGAGCGGCAGCAAAAAGTGATGTATGAGCTGTTCGGAAAGGCGCAGAATATTGGTGTAGGCCAGATCCCTTCGCTGATTGAAACGCTGTCGCAATATGTACGCACGGATCTGTCGCTTTCGACGATGATTGATCTCGCAAAGTCGGTACGGGGTGTTTCGGCCAGCAACATAAAGACATTTCGATATCCGGAAGAATATAAGGACAGCTATTATGAAGGCGCCGGTTCGGCCGTTCTGCCGAAGGATGCTGACGCCGAGTATCAGAAGATGAATGATTTCTTAAATAACTGAACAGCATAGAGGGGCGCGGTAACGCATCGTTACTTGCACCCCTCTTTTTTTGGCGTGAATGCGCAGCACGCAAAGCGATTAAAAGTAGAAAACGGTGTGCTTTGAAACCGGATATGAGCGTATAAAAGGCGGATTGTGTATGCCGGATAATTGACGTATAATGAAACAGGCTTAATAGTGTTTTGAGGGGACGGGCGTATGCAAACATATCGGATTGGGCTGCAAAAGCATATCGCGCTGGTGGCGCATGACAACCGCAAGGATGACCTGATCGCGTGGGTGAGTAAAAACGAGCCGGTGCTGCGGCGGCATTTTCTGTGCGGCACGGGAACAACGGCTGCAAAGGTTTCAGAAGCCACAGGGCTGCCGGTGCATCCGTATAAAAGCGGCCCGCTCGGCGGCGACGTACAGATCAGCGCGGCGATATGCGACGGGTCCGTTGATTTTATGATATTCTTTTGGGATCCGCTGACCTCGCAGCCGCACGACCCCGACGTAAAGGCGCTGCTGCGCATCGCGGTAGTATACAACATCCCTGTGGCGATGAACCAATCCACGGCGGATTTTCTGTTATCTTCAGCGCTGATGGAGCAGGAATATACTCACGGTATAATTGATTACAGCAGCATCGGACAGGAACGGCATTTTTAATTAAAACCGTTTGCGGAGGGCAGTAATATGGGAAGAGTGTGGGGTATTTGTGTGGCAGCAGTTGCGCTGATTGCGCTCTCCGGCTGCATATCAATACCGGAGAGTAACGGGGAGCCCACGGAAATGCCGAAGAAGACCGCCGAGGTTGCGGTTACGCCTACCCCAAAACTTGAGGAACAGACGCCGCAGCCCGTCAGCACGCCGGAGCTTACCGAAAACCAGCAGCCTTCCGTAAGCGCGGTGCCCGTTGAAACGGGGGCACCTGAAATTACTGAAATGTTCCCAAACGTATCATATACGTTCGATTCAGATGAAGACGGGCAGGAAAAAAGCGTCACGATTTACGTGCTTGAGGGTGCCGGAGACAGGCCGAAGATACAAATCAGTGTGCTGAGCGGCGGTGAAACCTGTTCTCTAATTGAAGGATACTTTAATGCCGCGTATTATGCGGACTTTCCGGGTGCAAAAGCGTGCGTACTGCTCAGTATGGACGCGATGTCTGATGACTGGTGGACAGCGGTTTACCGTATGGATGGCGGAGCCGCGCCGGAGGTGACGGACGAGGTATCGGGTTATGTGGAGCAGATCGACAATGCTTCGGTTACGATGGTTGACAACATCGATGTGCTGGGCACATATGTATCGCAGTGCGAATTCACGATCGGCGACGGACTGGAACTGAAACCTGCGGGGGATGGCCTCTGGTATGTGAGAGAATACGACGAGTACATCACTGCCGTGACAGAACTGCCGGTTGAGATGCGGTCGGGCAGCAAGTATACCGCCGGAACCATAGCGCCCGGTACGGACATACAGATTACCGCGACTGATAACGAATCGGAGGCGTACTTTATAATGCAGGACGGCGGCAAGGGCAGGCTGCGATTTACGCGTGAGGAGGGTACCCTGTTTATCGGCGGCATAGACGAATGGGAATGCTTTGAAACGCTGCCTTACGCGGGATAACGATGGAGCCGGAACAGCGGCTGCATTGCATGCTGCGCATTGAGGGAAATCGAGACGATGTAAAAGATAATGTATCGGGCAATTGCGGTTTTGCGGATTAATATTATCCAAGTAGCTTTTATATTTTTCATTGATCAAGGCTGACAGACGGCTGCGGCTGGCTGCCGCGGCCTTTTTTGATATTTGCCGGAAGTATGGTACAATAACCAAAACAACAACCGGAGGAAACATGAGAAAAATGATCGCAGCGGCGTTGCTGGTTTGCCTGCTATGTTCTGGATGCAACGGCGATTCACAGGGCAAGCCAACCGCGACGGCGGAAGGGATGCAGCCCGGTACAACGCAGGCAACAGCGGGGCCAGCGATAACGGAGGATACTTCGGAAGGTACGCCGCTACCGTCTGTAACCGCGCAGGATGGAGAAGAATCGGAGCTTACCGTACTGTTCATCAACGTGGGCTATGGCGACGCGGCATTGATACAGATGGGCGGGCAAAACTATCTGGTGGACACAGGTTCAAAAGCTGCGTACATTTCTCTCTGCCGGGCGCTTGCGATACGCGGCGTTACCCATCTGGACGGCGTGTTTTTAACGCATACGCACGCCGACCATATCGGCGGTACGGAAGCGCTGTCGAAGCGGTGCGGTATCGATATGCTGTATTCGGCAGAGATATCGAAGGACAAGGACAGCGGCGGAAACGCCATCGAGGAACTGGTGCAGAAGCTGAGTTTGGATCATATGAAGCTCAATGCGGGCGACATCATCGAGGCCGAAGAGGACGCGTACTTTGAGATGCTGGGGCCGCTGGAATACAACGATGAGGACGATAACGATAATTCGCTCGTGATGAAGCTGCACGCGGGCGGCGTTACCGTGCTGCTGACGGGCGACATGCAATTTGACGAGGAACAGACGCTGCTTGATTCGGGCGTGGATGTAAGCGCGGATGTGCTCAAGGTGGGCAACCATGGCAACCCGGACGCCACATCGGATGCTTTCGCGCAGACCGTGGGCGCGCGCGTCGCGGTGATATCGACGAGCACTGTGCAGGATGAGGATACGCCGAATGAGCGCGTATTGGCACTGCTGGCGGACGCGCAGGCGGCCGTGACGCAGGACTATGGCTGCGGCGTGCTGCTGGCCGTGAATCGGGGTGAAATCGGGATTGCCGACCCGCAAGTGCCGGGAGCCGCCGCGGATATCGCGATACGGGGTATTAATAAGGACACGCAGACGGTGACGCTCGTTAACAACGGCGGGGATGCCGACCTCTCGGGGTATTTCATCGTATCGGAGAAGGGAAGCGAGGTATTTGTGTTCCCGCAGGGCGCGAGTATCGGGGCGGGCGAATCGCTTACGGTGGCGTGTAAAGGCGGGACAGGGGACTACATCTGGGATGAGAAAAAGGTATGGAAGAAGAAAGGCGGGGAAGCGGGCGTGCTGTACGATTGCTACGGCAACGAGCTATCGCGGTTTCAGTAATTTAATCAATATTCTGATTTTCATCCTTCATCATCGGTATCATCGCCGCGGTGATCGTACCGGATTTATATCGGTTTGAGCTGAAGCCGGAATACCGGTATTATCAGCCCGCGGTTGATACGAGGGTGTGCTCTAATTGCGGAAACGCGCTGAAAGGCAACGATGTGTTTTGCTCTCAATGCGGCGCGAAGAGCTGAATAATTTGAAACTACATCCCGCCGACAGGGGCTGGCGGGATTTTTATTTTTCCCGTTCCATGCGCTTCAAATACCGTTCCGTTATGGGGATGGGGATGAAGACGCATACGAGCGAGACAAGGGAGAGCGCAAGGCATGTTGTCTCGGGCGGAAATGGCGCGAGGAGCTTGACGGCAACCGCAAAAGCGACGAGCGCTGTGCCGATGTAAAGATAAATACGACCGCTGAAGCGGTGCGCCTCGTCCCACATGGCCTGAGAGGACGTGGAGCGCGTGGTGCGGTAGCCGTAGAGCATGTTGATATGGCGCGGCGGGCGCAGCGTGAACACGATGCCCATGAGCAGCACGACGGCGGGGAGCAGCAGATCGAATACCCAGAAGAACAGTTCCATAACGGTATTATAGCACGGTGCGGAGGCGGTAGGAAGGCCGGAGCGCGGTGTGGGGAGAAGTTTATTGGAGAGATGATGTCGGGCCGGGGCAGATGATGGTATAATAAGCGAAGCTGATTTGCATATGAAGCGGAGGGTGCGTATGGAAAAGGACATATTCGGCGGGAATTGCCCACTGGTACGGTTGGGAAAGAAGGATATGGCGCGCGCCGCGGACGTGCTGACGGAAGCGTTTGACGAAGACCCCTATGTGCGCGCGCTGTTTGAAGGCGCGGCATACGACAGCGAAAAGGCGCGGCAGCTGCAGCTATTCTCTCTGAAGAGCGGCATGAAGCATGGCGTGGTTTATGCCTCAGGCGAAGCCATGGAAGGCATAATCATCTGCTTCCCGCCGGAGAGCGTCTATTTAAGCGACTGGCAGTATATCAGCCATGGCATACTCTCACTGAAAAAGAGCGTTCACCCCGGCATCATCGGCACGCTGGATCGGTACGGCAGCTTCATGAAGGCGCTGCAAAAGCAGTACGCGTCGTTTCCGCACTGGTACCTGTACCAGGTTGGCGTGGGCAGCCGCTTTCGGGGCGGCCATGTGGCGAGCCGGATGTTAGCGCCGTTTCTCGAATACTTTGACTGCAACCGGCTGCCCTGCTACCTTGAAACCCATAATGAGATCAATGTGCCGATATACGCGCATTTCGGTTTTACCGTGGCGGGAACCGCCCGGCTGCCGGGCGCGGAAACCGCACAGTGGTGCATGCTGCGCATGCCGCAGCGCATTGGCTGACTAGGCTTGAGCCTCTCCGCCCTTGTTTATCCGGTTCTACCATATGTAGTTAGATACAGGCAGTTAGATCAATACATATTGATGCAAAATCCGATATTTATTTTTCAAATACGCGTTTACCCGCTGGACAAACATCGCGGCATATGGTATTTTCAATAAGGAAAATAACCCTTTAATCCGGTCCAAGAGAGTCCGGC
>CAYNFL010000117.1:0-6089 GCA_964396465.1 uncultured Christensenellaceae bacterium | reverse complement strand
GGGCTTTAGGAAGGGGCTCGGCCTGAAGGACGGGGAAGAGATCGGCGGCGGAACGAAGGATGTCGGGTTTGCAGCGCAGGATGTAATGGCGCATAGGCCGGGGCTGGACGATGAGGATGAGCCAAGCCCGGAACCGGACTTTCCTAAGGAATGGCCACCCGAAAGGACCTAAGCCAGAGGAAGATGGTATACCTTATCAGGGATGGAGGAGCATGGGTGCTAAACAACTGGGATGCAGTATGGTCAAAGACAGGGAGCGCGGATAATTTTATTTGGCCATATTACGCATAAGAATAGAATCAATATAAAACGATATATCAGCCCCGCCGGTTTAATTCCAACGGGGCTGATTTTTTTCACGATGCCGATTTTTTCTCGCCCGAGAGTATCGCCTCCATCGAACCCTCCACGGCCTCGCGCATACCGTCCACGCGGCTGCGCTCCGAACCGCTCTGCGCGGGGTACTCCGGCGCGCCGATGGTAAGCGTCACGAGCGGTTTTTTGCGCAGCTTGGAAACGAGCCAGCCCGGCTTTCGGAACGTGAACACCATCGGCACGATAGGCACGCCCGACTTCACCGCGAGGTGGAACGCGCCGTTTTTAAACGGGCGCAGCTTGTCATGCCACGGCCACAGCGACGCCTCGGGATAAAAGTGCACGATGCGCCCCCTTTGAAGCTGCGCGCGCATCGCTTCCATAAACGCGCCCAGCGCCTTGGGGGATTCGGGTATGGGCACGCCGCCCAATATGCGCACGAGCCGCCTCACGACCGGAATCTCAAAGTTGGATTTGAGCGAGGCAAACAATGGCTTTCGCGGAAACAGCGTGCACGCGACCATCGGCGAATCGAGCAGGTGCACATGGTTCGTCACGGTGACCGCGCCGCCCTTGATATAGCGCAGGTTCTTCTTGCCGATGATTTTAAGGCCGAACACGAGCCTTGAAGCGATGCTAAGCACAGGAACCGCGATACCGTAAAACAGCAGGTTGGAACCCAGCCGGAAGGGCAGGCTGCGGTTGACAAAGCGGTAATGCTCATCCACGTGGTAGGCAAAGGGCGTCGGCAGGTGCACGACGTGGCGGTTTAAGTTGTTTTCGTCTTCCGCAACCGGGCGCTGCTCTGATATCACGCGGCGGTATACGTCCTCAATGCGGTCGATCGACCGCTCGATCGCGTAGGTATCCGCCTGTTTCAAATATTTTTTTCCCATCGCTGCGCGCTCATCCGGGTGTTCGATCCAGTAGTCGATTTTTCCCGCGAGGTCGGCTGCGTTCTTGTTCTTGAACAGGCTGCGATCGTCAAGCGCGAACTGGCGCGCCGCGCTCATCTTGGCATTTGCGATCACGGGCACGAGGCCGCAGGCGATTGCCTCAAGACAGACGATCGCCTCGATCTCCGCTTCCGCCGCGTGCACATAGAGGTCGGCCTGGTTGTAAAGCTTAAGTATCTCATCCTGCGGGACATAGCGGAATACCGGCTTATTATGAAGTTTGCTGCCCAGCCGCTCGAATGCCTTTTTACGCGGCCCGTTGCCAAGGAACACGAGCTGGATATCCTTTGCGTGTTTCGATTTCATAATGGCTTTAATCACGAGATCCTGCCGCTTTTCGGCGGAAAGCCTGCCCACCATCAGTATCACAAACCTGCCCTGCCATTCGGCGGGTTTTTCAATTTTCAACGGCTTAAAAGCCTTATCGATACCGTTCGATATCACGTGCATGCGCGCTTTATATCCATGGCGCTTGAGCTGCTCCGCGATAAACTGCGACGGGCAATGGATATCGCGGATATACCGATAGAAACGCCGGTAGAACCAGTGGTAGATGATATGCGGAAGCAGCGTAAAATGCTTCATATGGATACTGTACGTCGCGTTCTCGGGCTGGCAGTGGAATGCCGCCATGTGCGGTATTCCCAGCTCAAGCGCGATTTCGCGCGCTCTCATACACAGCTTGAACGGCAATAACAGATGGACGATATCGGCGCCTTTGAGCGCTTCGCGTATGACTTTTTCATCCGGCCGCGCAAACATCATTCCCTGGCTTTGGATAAGCGGTTGGAACGGGCCTAAGTTTCCGCGCGGTACGACAAACTTATCGGGCGCGGGTTTCCCTGTCGCAATGACACGCACCTCATGGCCCCGATCTTTAAGATGCGAAATATAACGGGCAGCCGAAATCGTGGTTCCGTTGTTGCATTCGTCATACTGGTCCATGACATATACAATTTTCATACTAGAGTTAATAAAGGATACAAATAAAATATATAAGAGCGGTTTCCTTTATTAATTAAACCTCCCTTCGCGTTTGATATGGAAACTTGTTGATGCATTTATATATTACAACAACTCCGCAAAATGTGCAAACGATAAAAAAGCATTGAAATCAACCCGTAATCCCATTACGGGGCAATACGGGTATTGTGCTTCGCCTTCCCCCATATTATAATCTTTGACACACGGGGATATTACAAAGGAGAAACCATCATGCTTGAACTCAACGGTGTTTCGCTTAAGCTGAGCGACGGCCGAACAATCTTAAACAGCGTCAGCATATCGCTTCAGCAGCGAAAAATTTACGCTGTAACGGGACCCAACGGCAGCGGCAAATCGACGCTCGCGCGTGTCATCATGGGGCTGCAGCCTCCCACGGCAGGGCGTATACTTCTTGACGGGCAGGACATTACCGATATGGATATCACGCAGCGCGCGAATCTCGGCATCGGCTACGCGTTCCAAAACCCGCCGCGCTTCAAGGGCATCAAGGTGGGCGAGCTGATCGCGCTATCGAGCGGCAGGGATAAAGACAGCATCTGCGACATGCTTTTCAGCGTCGGGCTTTGCGCACAGGATTATTTAAAACGCGACGCGGATGCTACGCTTTCTGGCGGCGAGATGAAGCGCATCGAAATCGCGACGGTACTCTCGCGCAGCTTAAAGCTTGCGGTGTTTGACGAGCCCGAAGCGGGCATCGATCTGTGGAGCTTTCAAAAGCTTGCCGACACGTTCCGCGAACTGCACGGCAAAACCGACACCACGATCGTGATCATATCGCATCAGGAACGCATTTTAGAGCTGGCCGATGAGATTCTGCTCATGAAAGACGGGTTGCTTACCCCCGTGCCGCGGGAGGAAATATTCGGCTCGGATAACGCGGAGGCCAGCTGCCTCTGCCGCCAAAGCTGCGGAAAGAGAGGGCAGGAATATGCTGAGTGCGCTCGATAAGCTGCTGCTCGAAAAGGTCGCCGACCTGCACGATATACCAAAAGGCGCGTATAACATCCGCCGCAACGGCGAAGGCGCAGGGAGAAACACCACTGCGAATATCGACATCGTGACCAAAGCGGATAAACCCGGGATCGACATCACCGTAAAGCCCGGCACCAAGGGTGAGAGCGTGCACATCCCCGTGATACTCTCGGCGGAGGGTATGACGGACATCGTGTACAACACGTTCGAGATCGGTGAAGGTGCGGATGTGCTCATCGTCGCGGGCTGCGGCATTCACAACGCGGGCAGCGAAAAAGAGCAGCACGACGGCGTGCACGAGTTCTTCATACGAAAGGGCGCGCGCGTGCGCTACGTTGAAAAGCACTACGGTGAGGGCCCGGGAACCGGGCAACGCGTGCTGAACCCAAAAACCGTCATCCACGCGGAGGCGGATTCCGTCGTGGAACTCGAACTCGTGCAGATCATGGGCGTAGACGACACGAAGCGCGACACACAGGTCACGCTGTCGGATAACGCTAAGCTTATCGTCACGGAACGCCTGCTTACCGACTTTTTGCAGAAAGCGGCTTCCGGCATCGATATCCGTATCAAAGGCGAGGACGCCTCGGCGCAGGTGATATCGCGTTCCGTCGCGCGGGGCCACTCAAAGCAGGAATTTCTGTTCAATCTTCAGGGCTTCAGCCGCTGCCGCGGGCATATTCAGTGCGACGCCATTATCATGGACAACGCCGTCGTAGTATCGACACCCAAAATCGGCGCTTACAGTGAGCACGCGCAGCTTGTGCACGAAGCGGCCATCGGGCGGCTGGAGTCGCAGCAGCTGCTAAAGCTCATGTCGCTGGGCCTTACGGAAAAGGAAGCCGAGGATACGATATTAAAAGGGTTCTTGAAATGACATACTGCCCGCTTCGGCGGGCTTTTTATTTGCGGCTAGCGACAGACGTGCGCCGGAATACAAATTGTACCGCTGAATAGAATTGTACCGTAATCCCGTAATTACGTCGGATCGGAGAGGTCATGAGCAGTATTGGCGACGAAGAGTATCGCGATATGCCGCCGGCTTACGGTGCGGCAAATCTGCGCGACGCGCAAAAAAACCAAAAAAACGGCCAGATACCGGATAACGATGACAGCGCCAAGACCGAAAGTAGTAACGATGATAAAAAGAACAACAATGGGGAATGCAAGATCTGGCTGCAGGTACTGCCCTCCAAGGGCGGCATGCTGCTCGCTGTGCTGCTCACCGAAATTATGACCGAAGGAATGAATCCCGAACAGATGAATATACTTGGTAACTTCATTTCCGCTGTTGGCTCACTGATCTCCTACAAGGCTGCACGGGATGAGATAGACTTGAATTAATTTTTCAATGGCATACTCATGCTTTAACGTTATATTTGAGCAATATCTTTCCGCGCTTTAATGACAGTATGCCCTTCTCCGCCATCTTCTGAAGCTGGCGTGTAATCACTTCCCTAGATGATCCAAGCTCCACCGCGAGCTGTTCATGCGTCACCTCCACCACACCCGCAGCGTTGGCGCTGCGCTGTAAATATTCTATGAGGCGTTCCTCGATACTCATAAAGATCAGCATCTCGATCGTGTCGATGGAACTGAGTAAACGGTACGCCAGCGCGTTGAATACGTGGATACGGAAGGCGTCGCTGCGGTATACGAGCTCTTTGAACGTATCGGGCGGCATCACTGCAAGCTCACCGTCGGTTTCCGCTTGTACGGTAAAATCGTATTCGGAATCCCCCAATGCGCACACTGCAGCGAGCATACACAGCTCCCCTTCGCTGATGCGGTACAGCGTCAACTCCCTGCCCTTGTCGGACACACGAAAAAGCCTAAACCTCCCCTTTATCACCATGGGTATTCCGGCGCAATGACGGTTGTCCCCCATGATCATCTGGCCTTTGCCAACTTCGCGTATCTGCACCTTCCCGCGCAGCAGCGCTTTATCCTCATCGCTCATGGCGTTGTAAAACGGAAACTTTGAAAAATCGATTTCCTTCATGAGTATCCCCCCTCCACCTTACGATAATAATTATATATTCTTTGCGCAGCGCTTGTAAAGTATATGGAGCATGATATCGTGTTGATTTCCCTGTATTATAATGTATAATTATGTTATGATGATGCGTTATATAAAATGGATGGGGTTGCTTCTCTTTATTACCTGCATACTGATACTTTCCTCATGCGCGCCCGATATCGTCCGCGAGGGCGGCGCGGTCGTGCACGGGCAGCCGCAAAATTCCGCTGATTTTCTTTCATACTATGCGGATGAAACCATCGTGTATGTCACCAAAAGCGGTGAGAAGTACCACACCGCCGACTGTTCCTACCTTACCGATTCCGCGATACCCGTCTCATTAGAGCAGGCCGTCGCCGAAGGCAAGACGCCCTGCAAGCGCTGCCATCCGCTCGGCGGATAATTTCCCTTTGTCTCTTGCACATCTCCAGTATCGGGGGAGACGATATGTTGAGCGTCACCATGTCGGGCGATACCGTGGCAGCCTTTTTAGGCTGCGTTTATTCGTTGAGTAACTAACAAAAAAAGGCGGATCCATGCTCCCGCCTTTTTAACTTTTATCTATTTGTTCGCTTTCGCCCGGTCACCCTTGTTCAATATCACCTTGCGCAGCCGGATGCTCACCGGCGTGACCTCCACAAGCTCGTCGTCCGCGATGAACTCCAGCGACTGCTCGAGGCTAAGAATCGTCGCAGGCGTTAGGCGCAGCGCTTCGTCGCTGCCCGAGGCGCGCATATTGGTGAGCTGCTTCTTGCGGCACACATTGACCACGATATCCTCCTGCCGCGCGTTCTCGCCCACGATCATGCCTTCGTACACCG
>CAYNFL010000116.1:0-6224 GCA_964396465.1 uncultured Christensenellaceae bacterium | reverse complement strand
GCTGAGCTACATTGGCATTGCTTGCGGTAAAATTCCCGCCGCAGTATGAAATTATATCATAAACAATATGTGGTTGCCAACTGTTTTTTGAATAATCTGTTTTTATAATTTATTTTTAATTTGTTTTCACTGTCCGTGCCATGCAGTCAATGAAAAAGTAAATTTATGAATTTATATTTTATTATCTGGATCACGCCAAGTTGACGCTGCGTATACAAATAGGGTATCATTAACGCGTGCATATTGTTATGAGTTTTATTGATATTGGAGGTTGACCCATGAATAAAACCGCCGCCGTTTTTGGCACGATCTGGGGCGTTTTCGCGATGATATTCAGCCTGTTTTTATTCCTTGTGATATTTGCCCCGGCAGATATGCTGACTACCGATTTTGGAATATTCGGCTCCGGCGTATACGCGTACTCTGACGGAGCCGCGTTTGGCATCGAAGCTTGGGCGGTAGCCGCCGGGGCATTCGGCCTTGCCGCGCTGGGGCTGATTGGCGCGGGGCTGGTGCGCCAGCGCCATATCATCGCGGGCTTGCTGCTGCTGGTATCCAATGTGGGCATGTTCGTTGTGGCTTTCTGGCCCGTAATGCTGGTGATCAACAACGATCCGGGCAGCATCTTTATGTTCGTTTCATACGCCGCACCCGAAGCGGCGCTCGTGCTGCTTGTCACGTTACTGGCCGCGCTGTTGGGCTTTTTGGGCAGCATTTTCTCACTCGCTGCGAAGCCGAGGCTTTCAAAGTGCGCGGTAAAAACGGCTGCCGTACCTCAGGGCGCGCCTGCGCCCGCTGCTGTACCTGCGTCCGCGCCAGTTGCCGCTGCGCCGCAGGGCGCACCCGCCGCGATGGAGGAGCCTGCAACGGAGGCTGCCGCCACGCAGCAGGCTGAGCAACCCGAAAAACCGTCCTTGGTGGAATGACGGCGGGCGGGACCAGCTTGCCACGGGTATGCAAAAGCGGGTGATTCAATGAAACGGCTGATTGTGGTAAACGGAACGATGGGCGTTGGCAAGACCGAAACGTGCCGTGCGCTTCTTCATATCATGCAGCCGGGCGTATGGCTCGATGGGGACTGGTGCTGGAACATGCGGCCCTTTACGGTGACCGATGAAACCAAAGCCATGGTGATGGACAACATCGTCTATCTGTTGCGTAATTTTTTACGGTATTCCGAATACGAGAATGTGATATTTTGTTGGGTGATGCACGACAAGGAGATGATCGATGATATCGTCCGGCGGCTGGATGGCATGGAGTTCTTGCTGCACCCGTTTACACTGACGGCCACCAAGCAGGCAATAAAGCGGCGAATCGAGAAGGATGTCCGTAAAGGAGTAAGGACGCCCGATGTGCTGGAACGAAGCCTTGCACGGCTGCCACTGTACAAAGCTATGGATACGGTGAAGATCGACGTTTCAGGCATTACGCCGCAGCAGGCGGCGCAACGCATCCGCGCGATGCTGAAATCATAAAGCACGAATACATCAATACTGCAGAGGCGGATAAAGTGCCCGAAATGGGTATTACCCGCCCGCAAAAACCCCGCATTCGTCCGCAGGGAACGGTAAAGTACCCGGTTTGGCCAAACTTGACGTTCCATTTATTTGCAGATTAGTACATTCAGACGAGGCGGTAATCCCTGATGAGTTATCTCTGTGTTGGCGTGAATCAACGCAGGGGGAGCATCCGCCCGCAGATTTATGATTTATTTGCTGAATATCAATAATGCTTTACTTCCTCGTATTCGATCGATGCGGGGATTTCATTCTGCTCAGGCGCATCGTTCAATCGGATAACCGCCGCAGATAAAACTGAAAAAAATAGCGGTAAATCATCGTCATTGCAGGAAGTATGGATATATTTGTCGAATAACAGAGAAGACGTTATTTCTGCTGTAAGAAGCAGTTCCGTAAAAAAGCTTCATGTCAGCATGGACATTTCGGAGGAAATATCATGAGAAAATTCAGGGCAACCGCATGGGCGATGGCGTCCATAATGATGATGGCTTTTTTAGTTTCCGGTTGCGCCGTCAGCGTTTCCGCGCTCGTAGAGGATTTGGGCAGCGAAAATAGTGCCCGGGCGGAAAGGGCGGTGAAGCAGTTAGGCCAGCGGGGCGATGAAGCACAGCCGCTTGTTTTGGAAGCTTTGGAGGATTCTTCGCCCGAGGTGCGCGCCAACGCCGCGCTCGCGCTTTATGAGATTGAGGGCGAAGCCTGCGCGAAGTCGATCGCGCCGCTGCTAAACGATGAGGATTCTGACGTGCGCGAAACCGCGGTGGACATATTGATAGAGGCCGAAGAGTCCGGCGTCAATGAAATCATCGCCGCGGCGGAAACGTATAACAGCGAAGGCTTCACCAAATCGGCGAGGAAAGTGATCAAGGCGCTGGATGAGGACGGTGTCGCGTGGATGCTGGCGGCTTATGCTGAAAGCAGGCAGCCCGGCGGCAAGCGCCTCGCGGTGAGCATACTGAGTGACATAGGCGATGACGGCTATGAGTACCTGCTTGAAGCCGCGATGGACAAGGACATAGGCTACCCGCAAAAGCTTGCCGCGGCTGAGCTGTTCGGCGAATCGGGCGCCGACGGCTATGCTGTCCTCAGCGCGGCCTGTGACGAAGCGGAGGAATCTTCGGAAAAACAGAGCATCGAGGAACTGATGTTGCTGTTATACGGCTATGAAACGGATTCGGCTGCGCTTGTGGATATGAGCTCGCGGTTTGCGCTTATCAACGGTTTTGAGGATATGCTGCTTGGCGCGTATATGAACGAAGGCTGCAGCGAAGCGGTCGGGAATTCCGTATGCAAGATTGTACAAGGGAGCAACTTGTGGCTGGTCAAAAGGTTCATCACGTATTACGCAACGCAGCCAAGCGACGGCAAAGCGGCGCTCATCGAGCTGCTATCCAAAGTCGGAGCGTCCGCGGTGCCCGCCTTGGTAAACAGCGAGGAAGACCCCGCGCTTCGCCTTGAGATGTTGCAGAAGATGGACAAGCAGGCCGTGGTCGAAGGATTGACGGGGCTTTTGACCAGCGCGGACAGCTTTACCACGACGGCTCAATTTATCGTAAACCTCGGATACCCCGAATTCGCGGACGGCATATCGAAGCTGACCGTGGAGTATGCGGACACATTGGACATGGCGAACCTGACAGCATTGGTAAAGCCCTATGCGGCAGATCCCGCGGTGGACGCATTTATCAAAAGCCTTTGCGAGTACAGCCAAAGTTTTAAGGGATATATGGCGGCGAACTTTTCCGTGGACGACTATGCGGGAATCACCGACATCAAGAAGAAGGGCGACGGCGACGGCGTGCAGGACAGCATCGTCATACTGGAATATATGTATGAGGAAAACTACGATGTGGACTCGGGCGAGGACAAAGCCGAGTATGTGCTGTCGATATCCCCGCTGTCCTTCAAGCTTGTGCCCATGGAGCAGCAGCTTTCCCTTGCGGACACACAGCCTGCCGACACCGCGGTATTCATCAAAACCAAGCTGACGAAGAGGTGCACATACTATTTCAGTTCCCTCGGCAAATACGTGAAGGGCTACCGGACGGACTACGTGATCAGCGTGGTGGACTTAAAGACAGAAAAGGTGCTCGGTTCCAAAACCCTGAAAGGTAAAAAAGCGCCCGGCACGATATATGACAACGAGGTGTTCTGGTCCGTCAAGCGGTACATGACCGAACCGCCGGACGACGAAGACGTGGAGGCGGCGATCACGGAGCTGCTGGGCAAATACACCGGCTGACGCCGTAAATCCATCGCAAAACCATGGCAGCATAAGGGACGCCGACTCCGGCGTCCCTTACATTTACCCGCCGGGTGCGGACTCCTGCTTGTGCCCAGAATGGCTATACGCGCCGCATATCCGCCCGCCTTCCGCCCCTCGCGACATGCGCATCTTTGGCATTGCAGGAAATATGGGGATGGGTATTGCAGGAAATAGGGAGATGGGTGTCGAATATTAGGGAAAAGGACTTCAAGATTATTTAGCCCAGACGGGATCAATATTTTTTAATGAGAGGATAAAAAAATGTTTGGATTCAGGTTTGCCAAATTTCAGCCTCATGAATATGTACTTAGGTATAAAAGAGGCAAAATAGTTAAAGAAGGAGCAGGTATCTCTTTCAATTATTTTACGCGGAACACGTCAATCGTCGTTATACCGGTTGGGAGTTGTGATGTTCCGTTTATTTTCGAAGAAGTCACATCGGATTTTCAGAGTGTAACGGTTCAGGGTCAAGTAACGTATAGGATAGTTGATTATAAAAAGATTGCAGAGCTCCTTAATTATACGCTTGACATTCAAGGAAAGCGATACATTTCCGATGATCATCAGAAGTTGTCACAAAGGGTGATCAATATCGTAAGAGTATTGACCAAGAAAACATTGGAATGTTTGCATCTGAAAGATGCAATAAAATCAAGTGATGCCCTTGCAAAAGGTATATTAAATGAAATTAGTAAAAACCAAGAAATAAGCCGACTTGGTATAGAAATATTAGGATTATCAATACTTGCAATTCTTCCGAATAAAGAAACCTCAAGGGCTTTGGAAACGCAAACAAGAGAAGAGTTGCTTAAAAAGGCTGATGAAGCAATTTATGAAAGAAGAAATGCTTCTATTGAGCAGGAAAGGCTTGTAAAAGAGAACGAGTTCAACACTGAAATCGCAGTAGAAAATAAGAAAAAGCAGGTTAGAGAAACACAAATAGAAGCGGAAAGAGCTGTTCAGCAGAAACAAAATCAGCTAAAAGAAGAACAACTTAGTTTTAACACAAAGCTTGAAGAAAAACGCAAAGGTCTTATAGAACTTACTGTTGAGAACTCAAAAGCAGAGGCTAATGCAAAAGCATATGAACTTTCCGCAATAATGAAGGCTATGGAAGGGATGGATCCAAATATAATACAGTCGCTTGCAAGTATAGGGATGCAACCAAACAAATTAATTGCATTGGCGTTCCATGATTTGGCTGAAAAAGCAGAACAGATTGGGCAATTGAATATATCGCCCGATTTACTTCAGGAATTAATGAAAGAATCAAAATAAACATGGAACGGCAAACTGAAAACAAGATAATACTTATAAAAAGAAAGACCCGGCTCGAAGATCTAATTGCTCGGTACAATACGATAGCACAGGCAAAGTTTTATATTGAGCATATGGGTAGCGACTTTTCGGACTATATTGCTGAAGATGAGCAATACAAAAAGTCGGTTTCAGGGGCTTATAAACAGTTGGAAGCACTGGGAAGGGTTCAGGTTGTAGATAGGGAATTTGTACCAAATTTTATATTTGGGAAGAATGATATTATTGTGGCAATCGGGCAGGACGGGCTTGTAGCAAACACAATGAAGTATCTTTCCAACCAACTACTTATCGGTGTCAATCCCGATCCTGCAAGATGGGACGGTATACTACTCCCATTTACAGCAACGGAACTTAGGCTGGTTGTCACGGATGTTATGAAGAACACACGGCCCGTCAAAGAGGTTACTATGGCTAAAGCTGTTTTGAATGACGGACAGGTAATTTATGCAGTAAATGATTTGTTTATTGGACAAAAAACACATGTATCATCCAGATATCAGATCATACTGGGAAAAGACCATGAATACCAGTCATCGAGCGGTATAATTGTATCAACCGGTCTTGGTTCCACCGGCTGGTTAAAGAGCGTTCTTTCAGGTGCGCAAAGTATAGTAAACAAAATCTCTGATAGTAAAACCAAAGTGCGACCCACAAAAAGCTTGCCATGGGATATCAATTACTTATTATTTTCGGTACGCGAACCTTTCCCAAGTAAAACGTCTAAAGCGGATATAGTCTTTGGGAAAGTAACTAATGGAAGTCCATTAAAGGTATTATCACAAATGCCCGAGGATGGTGTGATATTCAGCGACGGAATTGAAAATGACTTTGTTCAGTTTAACTCAGGAATAGAAGCAACTATTACAATAGCAGAAAAAAGGGGGAGGCTTGTAGTATAGATTAAATTTATGGTAGTAAGTGATCGTAGTAATTATAAAAGACGAACACCGCCGGAAGATACGGCAGTGTTCGTCTATCTTTACCATCGCTCGGAGACCCTTTATCCATCCATCCCACTAGCTATATAAACAAATTCGTGTCGGAGTTCTCCGCCGCGGCAAGATAGCTGGCCACGCCCGCAAGCTCCACGCCGTCGATGAACTCCTCCTTGCGGATGC
>CAYNFL010000115.1:3031-6303 GCA_964396465.1 uncultured Christensenellaceae bacterium | reverse complement strand
CGCGGGTAGCTTTGCCGTGCGGCCCGCCGACGCGGCCTCGGCGGCGGATTCGTCCTCGCTGAACAAGTCGCGCAACCGCACGATCGACGTGCTGGGGGCAGACATCGCCACGCCGGAGTGAGAAAAGCGCCTATTATAGAAAAGAGAATGCAAAAGCCGGTGTGCAATGCATCGGCTTTTTGTTCTATGGCGGCGGTTCAATCTGACGACAGATATTACCATTGTGTCAGCCGGGCGGGCGTCTAATAGACGCCCCTACAGGAACGATGATATAAAGGCCGCGTGTTCATTCTCTGGCTTTTTTATTTTTATATCGTAGGGGCGGGTTTCCACATCGTACCCGGAGGGTATGCCCGCCCGAGATTGTATTCCGCATTGCAGCAAAACAAAGGCCGATGCACCCGCACCGGCCTTTCTCACATCCCATATCGTAGGGGCGGGTTTCCACATCGTACCCGGAGGGTATGCCCGCCCGCAGAACACCAGTTTACCCCAGCTTCTGAACGCTCATTGCTGCCGTCTCGCCGTTGATGTCCCATTCCTTATCGTACCCGGAGAGCGTATCGCCCAACTCGTCGGCCAGCACCTCGGCCTTGATTTCTTCCGCGTTGCGGCGGACGATGGCGGATAAGCGCTCGTTGCCCGTGAGCGCGAAGCGGATGTGATCCATCACCTCAAAGCCCGCCTCCTTGCGCATCGTCTGTATCTTGGAGATCATCTCGCGCACGAAGCCTTCCTCAATCAGCGCCTCCGTCAGCGTGGTTTCGAGTATCACGCCTGCGCTGCCCTCCGTTTCCACCACGTAGCCCCCGCGCTGCACCGGCTCGATGAGCATATCCTCCTCGGTCAGCGTCACGGGCTGCCCGTCCGCCTCTAAGGAGTACACGCCCTCGCTGCGCACGGTATTGACGATCTTGAGGCCGTCGCCCTCGGCAAGGTGCGCGCGTATGGCATTTAAGAGCTTGCCGTACTTTGGCCCCAAGGTTTTCAGCTGCGGCTTGATGCTGTACGATACGTATTCGGAGGTGTCCGCGCCGTAGGTGACTTTTTTGATATTGAGCTCGCCCTCGATGAGCTCCGTATACATCTTGCCCGGGTCGCCGATGCCCGCGACGAACATGTTCGCGATGGGCTGGCGGTTTTTGATGGCGGCCGTGTTGCGCGCCGCGCGGCCCAATACCACCACGCGCAGCACCGCGTCCATACCCTGCTCCAGCGCCTTGTCCACGCGCGACATATCGGCCTTCGGGTATTCGCAAAGGTGCACGCTGATGGGCGCGTCCGGCTTTACGCTGCGCACAATGTTCTGATACATCGCCTCGGTCATGAACGGTATGAACGGCGCGGCGAGGCGGCACAGCGTTTCGAGCACCGTATAGAGCGTGAGGAAGGCGTCCGCCTTGTCCTGCCCCATGCCGCTGCCCCAGAAGCGCTCGCGGCAGCGGCGCACGTACCAGTTCGACAGCTCATCCACGAACTTATCAAGCTCGCGCGCGGGCTCGGTCAGCCGGTACTCGTCCAAGTACTTCGTGACCGTCGCGACGAGCGTATTCAGGCGCGATAGTATCCATTTATCCATCACGTTGGCATAGCTCAACGTATGCTTCGTCGGGTCGAAATCGTCGATATCGGCGTAGAGCACATAAAACGCGTAGGTGTTCCACAGCGTCCCCATGAACTTGCGCTGCGCCTCGGAGACCGCCTCCTCGCCGAAGCGGGAGGGAAGCCACGGCATACTGCTCGAATAGAAGTACCAGCGCACCGCGTCCGCGCCCTGCTTATCGAGCACCGTCCACGGATCCACCACGTTGCCCTTGTGCTTGCTCATCTTCTGGCCGTCCTTATCTTGCACATGGCCTAACACAATGCAGTTCTCAAACGGCGATTTTTCAAAAACGAGCGTGCTGATGGCGAGCAGCGTGTAGAACCAGCCGCGCGTCTGGTCGATGGCCTCGCTGATGAAGTCGGCCGGAAAGCGGCGCTCGAACTCTTCCTTGTTTTCAAACGGATAGTGCCACTGCGCGAAAGGCATGGAGCCCGAATCGTACCAGCAGTCGATAACCTCCGGAACGCGCTTCATTTTTTCGCCGCACTGCGGGCATTTTAGCAGCACCGCGTCGATAAACGGCTTGTGCAGCTCGATGTCGTCCGGCACGTTTTCGCCGAGCTGCTTCAATTCCGCGATGGAGCCGACCACGTGCACGTGGCCGCAGCCGCACGTCCACACGGGCAGCGGCGTACCCCAATAGCGCTCCCGCGAGAGCCCCCAGTCGATCACGTTCTCGAGGAAGTTGCCCATGCGGCCTTCCTTGATGTTCTCCGGCAGCCAGTTCACAGAGCGATTGTTCTTCATCAGCAGCTCTTTGACCGCAGTCATGCGGATGAACCATGTGCTGCGGGCGTAATAGAGCAGCGGCGTATCGCAGCGCCAGCAGAAAGGATAGCTGTGCGCGTATTCCTGCGCGCGGTATAATAGGCCGCGCTGCTTCAAATCCTCTATGATCTTTGCGTCGGCGTCCTTCACAAATACGCCCGCCCACGGCGTCTCTTTCTTGAAGCGGCCGCGCGCGTCCACCATCTGCACGAACGGCAGATTGTAAGTCTTGCCGACCCGCGCATCGTCCTCGCCGAACGCGGGCGCGATATGCACGATGCCAGAGCCGTCGGTCAGCGTCACGTAATCGTCCGCCGTGATGTACCACGCCTTTTTATCCGCTGCGCCGAAATCATACAGCGGCTCATATTCCTTGCGTTCCAGTTCCTTGCCAGTATAGCGCTCGGTTACTTCCGCGCCCTCGCCGAGCACGCTCTCTACCAGCGCCGCCGCCATGATGATAGTTTCGCCGTTATGCTTTACCTTCACGTACTGCTCGCGCGGGTTTACGCACAGCGCGACGTTGCTCGGCAGCGTCCACGGCGTCGTCGTCCACGCGAGGAAGTATGTGTCTGCCTCGCCCTTTACTTTGAACCGCACGAATATCGAGGTCTCCTCGACATCCTTGTAGCCTTGCGCGACCTCGTGAGAGGAAAGCGCGGTTCCGCAGCGCGGGCAGTAGGGTACCACCTTATGCCCCTTGTACAGCAGGCCTTTCTCGTGTATCTGCTTTAAAGACCACCACACCGATTCGATGTAATTGTTGTCATACGTGATGTACGGGTGTTCCATGTCTAACCAGAAGCCGACGCGCTCGCTCATGCGCTCCCAGTCGCCGAGGTATTTCCAGACGCTTTTCTTGCACTCCGCTATAAAAGGCTCTACGCCGTATTTTTCT
>CAYNFL010000115.1:0-3021 GCA_964396465.1 uncultured Christensenellaceae bacterium | reverse complement strand
GGTATTAAATCCTTGATGCTGCGCGTCAGCACATGGCCGATGTGCGGCTTGCCGTTGGCGGTCGGCGGCCCGTCGTAGAACGTGTAAGCGGGCCTGCCCTTGCTTTGCTCCACGGTTTTCTCAAATATGCGGTTCTGCTTCCAGAACTCCGATACAGTCAGTTCCCTGTCCTTGAAATTCAGGCTCTTGTCCACCGGTTTGTACAGCATGCACATCTCCTTCTGTCATAAAAAAACGCCCCGCCCCTTGGGGCGAAGGACGCAATCCTTCACGGTACCACCCAAATTCAGCCCCGCGCGGCGAGGCATCTTAAAAGCGCGCGGTAACGGGCGCGAACCGCCCCTGCTTAAAGGCATACCCCCTCGGCAGGAAAGCTGGCGGGTGATGGCGCAAAACCGCTGCCCACCGGGGCTTTCACCGCTTCCCCGTTCGCTGTATGGCGCCAATTTTGCCCGTGTCCCGCGTCAACGCTTTAACTTTCCATAATTATAAAGGGAAGAATCGGGTTTGTAAAGAGCGGGTTGAAGCAGCGGCGCGGGTATAGTGATATCTTGACAAGGAATGGTAAACGGCATATCATAAGTTGCAATATTGTTACGATATTTACGGAGGTATTAAGTTGAAGCGTGCTATCAAACCGCTTTCCCGGTTCATTGCGTGTATCTGCGCGACTTTGCTGTTAATTTTAACGGCTGCCTGCCAGCCCACGCCGGAAGCAGAAGCGGTTGTTCAAAAAACCGGGCTGTATGAAAAGATAGAAGCGCCCGCGCAAACCGTATTTGCAGCGCCACAAGTCTGGCAGGAGCAGATCAACGATGAAAGCGGAGACATATTTGTGGATATCGATGCGGCTGTAACCTTACCCGATGCGGACGCGTTCCCCGTCATCGGCGCGAAGCCCGGCGCGTTCAGCCAGCAGACGGTGGATGCGCTCGTCGCGTACTTTTCTCAGGGGCAGCCGCTTTACGCCGCGGATGATACGATGACGAAGGCGGAGATTGAGGCGCGCATATTGGATTTAAAGCAGATACTTTCGGAGGTGCAAAACGGCCTTGAGGACGCGGGCACGCCACAGGAAATACAGGCGCAGATCGACGCGCTGTCGGCGCAGTGGGAGACCGCGCCCGAGACGTTTGAAAACAGCATCGCGGATTCAACGCTTACACTCGACGCGGAACTGAACCGGGAGGTGCTGGAAGTCACGTTTGATTCAGGCAGGGAGGAACGCGCGGTGATTCGGGTAATCAACTGCAACGATGATAGCTACGATTCGTCGTTCTATTATCAGAACGGCAATCTGTATGCACCCGACGACAGCTTGTACGGCAAGGATGCCGAAGGGCTTTCTGCCACGCTTGACAGAGCCACACAGCAGGCGCAGGGGGTTCTTGACGCTCTGGGCCTTTCTGATTACAGCATCACGGGCTGTGAAACTGGCGTTTGCCGGTCAAATTCCCCGGCGGATAACCCGGAGCAGCAAGGGTATTGTGTGACGTGTAAGCTGATGATCGATGGTATGCCGTATCTGTTCTGCGAGGGGCGGGATTATACGGGCATCACGGTAGACGAAAAAACCGGTAACTATGTTGATGAGGCGACGGGAGAGGTTGCGGAGTTCGCGCCGACATGGGAGGTAAGCAATATCAGCATATATATTGACGATACGGGCGTGACCGGGTTTTATTGGAGCGCGATGGCGCAAGTTCAGGAAGTGAAAAACGAAAATGTATCGCTGCTCGCGTTTGAGGAGATTCAGCGGATATGCGCGCAGCAGATGAAATCAGAATATTTGTACAGCAACGAAGGCACGGTTTATCACATCGACAGCATAGCGCTGGGCTTTGCGGCGGTGGCGCAGGAGAACCATTTGGGAGCGTTCTGGCTTATGCCGGCGTGGACGTTTTGCGGATACCGGGAAAATGCCGACATCCCGAAAGAGGCTTATGGTATGGCAGCGGATACCCGCGCATGCTTTCTGGCGCTTAACGCCGTGGACGGCAGCGTAATCCGTTAGCATATTCTCCGGAATCAAGTCGTCAATCATAGCCCGTTCCCCTTTGGTATGACGGTTTCTTTATTCTTCAAACATGATATCCTCCGGCATTTTTTATTATATGAAAAAGGCTGCCGATACTTTGTCAGCAGCCTAAAAGGGCTGTCCGGAAACGAGCGGGCGGATAATATCCGCCCTGTATGGTATTTTCGTTGAATGTACGTGACAGAATTATTTTCAGACAGCCCCGTGCAATCATGGAATACTAAGCGAGTTCCTCCGGACGGATGACGCCGGTTTGCAGCGCGTTGTTTTTCAGTTCTTCATACAGCCCCGCAAAGCTCGTGTTCATGTACGGCCCGACAAATAACAGCGAGAGCAGGCCGAACGTGAGGCCGGAAAGCAAAAACCAACCGAAGAAGCTTAAGCCCATCACGAACACCTTGCCCTTATGGCCTTTGGTCATGCGCATCGAAAGCTTCAATGCGTCCGTCGCCGAAACGTTGCGCGTATCCGCGAGTATGTAGGGCGTCATGGAGTAAGCGAGCGCCTTGATGATACCGGGGATGATGAAAAGCATCGACCAAAGCCATATGAATAATTCCATCCAGAGTATGCCGCCAAGGTTTCGCCCGTAGTTGTTGAAGCCCGCGCTCAGCATCGCGCCGATGTCGCCTTTGTATCCGCGGTAGATGCACAGGCAAAACCACGAATAGCCTACCATCAGCGGCGGCACGAGCAGCAGCGCGCCGAGGCCGAATGTTGCGCCGGAGGCCGCGCCGGCGAGGAGCCCATACACGATGAATGCGCCCAGCGATACGCCATATTGCGCGGAGAAATTTGCTTTGGCTTGAGCTTTGATAACCGGTCTGTTTTTCATAATTTCTCTCCCCCATAAATTTTAGGATATATAATACAGGATATATATAATATTTATTATATCATTCAGCGCTTTATTATGGTATATAATTTATTATGGCTATTAGGTTAAATCAGCAAAGCGCAATGGGGCTGACTGCGTTACTGCA
>CAYNFL010000114.1:0-6310 GCA_964396465.1 uncultured Christensenellaceae bacterium | reverse complement strand
GACACCTATATCTACCGGCTGGGCGAAGCCCTTTACATCAACCTGACCAACCAGTGCACGAACGACTGCACGTTTTGCGTGCGCAACACGGGCGACGGCGTGGGCGGGTATCACCTGCTGCTTCAAAAAGAGCCTTCCGCGCGGGATGTGATCGGTCAGCTTGCAGAGCAGGACGACGTGCGCGAGATCGTGTTCTGCGGCTTCGGCGAACCCACGATGCGCCTCCCCGTGCTGCTGGAGGTGGCGGCGTACTTAAAATCGCGCGGATCGCACATCCGCCTCAACACCAACGGGCAGGGCAGCGCGTGGGCGGGCGAGGACATCGCGCCGCAGCTCAAGGGCTTGATCGATACCGTATCCATCAGCTTAAACGCGCCGAGTGCCAAAGAATACGACCGGCTGTGCCGCAGCGCCTACGGCGAGGAAGCCTACGATCACCTGCTGGACTTCGCGAAAAGCTGCGTCAAGCAGGGCATAGACACTGTACTCACCGTCGTGGACGTGATCGGGCCGGACGAGATCGAGAAGTGCCGCGGAATCGCCGAGGGCGTGGGGGCGCGGCTGCGCGTGAGAAAGTATATGGGGTGAGGGCTGTTGAAAAATGTAATTATAAGTTACTATGGAATCCCTCAATCACTCTTGCTTTAACCTGATAAAATTTCTTGCTTTGCAATTTGGGCAATACAGTACCCTTTCTATTACAGAAGGATTATTCATATTACCGACATCATGAACTTCAAGATTACAAGTCTCACATTCAGGGCACAAAAATTGAATATTGGGGTTGTCAGTCAGCATTTTCCCTGCTTCAATCCATTTTTGCGTTTTGTTAAACATCATAGTGACTATCCTTATTCGACAAAAAAACCCATTTCTCCTGCCTCCGCGCCCGAAAATGCGCAGAATGCCCGGTGTCACCCTGAGAAGCGGCAGCATTGACGGGTCTATAGCTTCGCGGAGGTTTGGCGTGACGCCTAATATTGCCGTTACATCAGCCGGGCGTGCGTCTCATACCCATTCTGGGCACTTTAGACGCCTCTACAGGAATGATGGTATCAAGGCTGTCGGATGTGTGCATAGCCTTTTTTATGGCATTTTGTAGGGGCGGATATTATCCGCCCGCGATTGCGATGTTGGCGGGTTTTTTGGATAAAGGCCGTTCACCCGCGGGTTCGCCGCGCCGATGCGCGCGGTGGTTACGCCGGTATATCCGCACTTTTTATGGAGGCACTCGTTTTCCTTAACAAACCAGCCCTGCGGGTAAATACTAAAATCGTGGTTGCCAGATTGAGCACGATTGTGCCGATAAGCAATATCAAACTGTATGCGGCCTTATCTTCATCCGCGAATATGGATATCGGGGTCGCTTCGGCGATTCTGCCGGTTAATTAGCCGGATGCCAATGCCCAAATGACTACGAAAACAAATGCAGGCGTTCTAGCCGCGCATGAACTCCTCCACTACCTTGTTGATGACCGCGCCGTCAGCCTTGCCCTTTAAAAGCGGCATCACGGATTTCATGATACGCCCCTTGTCCTGCGGCGCTGGCTTCTCGATACCCAACTCGCAAAAGACGCCGCGAATCGCTTCTCTCACTTCGTCTTCGCTCATGCGCTGGGGGGCGAACTGCGCATAGACGCCGATCTTGAACGTGTTCTCTTCCACGATGTCCGCGCGCGAAGCTGGCGCGGAATCGATCGCCTCCTGCGCTTCCTTGATCTCCCGGTAAACGATCGCGTTTTCTTCGTCTTCGGTCATGTCGGCGCGCTTGTCGATTCCCTTTTTCTTAAGCGCAGAGAGCAGCAGCGACAGCGCGTTCTTGCGCGCGCTATCCCCCGCTTTGAGCGCCTTCATCATTTCCTGCCGAACCAGTTCGATCTTCGACATGGCTTCCTCCTTTTGATATGTACAATCAATACTGATATATATGGGCAACGTTTATTATTTATTGTAATTATATCATCCCTGCGGAACAATTCATACCGCATATGCGTCTAAACGTCAGGAAAATACCGCATGGAATTGAACGCATGAATAATGCTTTTGTGCATATATTGTAACATTTGCTGCAAAACGCTTGCAAAAACCGTGCAGATGTGCTAATTTCCGAATTACAATGCGGTTTTTTCAGCATGGGTATGACGCCGGGCGAAGCGCCTGGCATTTTGATCATAATGGGGGAAATGGGGAGATATCATGGGCAATCAGAAAAACGGCAGCGAAAAAAATGGCGGCAAAGGTATGGCAGGCCGTGAAACCTCAAACGATTATTTGGATTCCATGTCGATTAAGGACGCGGACATCAAACCCAAAAAAATAATGCTGGTCAAGGATAAGAAGCAGAAGAAGCCGTGGAGCACAAAGAAAAAGGTGATCGTGCTTTCCGTTATCTGCACCGTTGCGGCGCTGCTGATCGTCGCCGGGGTATGGGCGTATTCGATCATGTCCGACCCGCTCGCGCAGTTTAACCCGGACGAATCCGTCACGCCCGCCGCGACGCCGAATACGCAAACCAGCGCTCCCGTCGTGAGCGGCGAAGCTACGCCCGAGCCGACGCCGACGCCGGATCCGGAGCAGGTGCTGCTTTCTCAGGCGGACTTGGATTTTTTAAACACCAACTTCGTGAATATCTTGCTCATCGGCGTGGATCATTCGGTAGAGCGCGATACCTGGAAGGGTAAGAAGGCGTTCCATGCGGACGTGATGATCGTGCTCTCCATCAATAAACAAACCGAAAAGGTCAGCATGATATCGCTGCCGCGCGATACCTACGCGAAGATTCCCGGCGTGGAGGGCATCTACAAGCTCAACGCCGCCATCGATTGCGGCGGCGGCTGGCCGAGCGAAGAAAACAACTATTCCACAAGCGGCTTCGAAAAGGTCTGCGAGGCCGCGGAATGGATGCTGGGCGATGTGCTTGAGATCAATTATTACTTTGCGGTGGATATGAACGCCGTCAAGGGCCTCGCCGACGCGATCGGCGGCGTGGATTATGACCTCGATATATCGTTTGATATTCAGGGGCGCGAATATACGAAAGGCCCTCAGCACATGGACGGGCAGGCGGTGCTCGATTACATGCGCATACGCAAGAAGGAGCATATGGAGGACAAGAAGCAGGCGACCGACGCGAACCGCGTCATCCGTCAGAAAAAGATGCTCATCGCCATATTTGAGAAAATCAAATCGAACGGATTGCTCGCGGGCATTCCGGATCTGATCACCGCTTTTGACGGCAATTTATATTACAACCTGTCGTTCAACCAGATCGCCGCGCTCGCGTGGTACGCCTACAGCGTGGACAGCGCGGATATTACGATGGATTCGATGAGTGGTTCTACCAAGAACATTTTCAACTGGAACTTCGTTATCACTAACCAGAAAAACCGTAAAAAGATCATGCAAGACATATACGGATTCGAAGTGTCCGCGCGCTCGGACTATACGCTGGAAGCCGCTGAGCTGCTTTGGGGACAGATGCAAGCCCGGTATTTTCCCGTGGTCGCGCTGCCCAAGATCAATCAGGTAAAGGCTGTGCTCGACGCGGACGCGGCAAAGCCCATAATGCCCGTGCCCGTACCCGTAGAGCCCGTTGTTCCGGAAGTGCCGCCGACCGAGACGGCAGGAACCGAACCCGCGCCGACGCCTACGCTCGTGCCCACACCGGAGCCCCCGCCGCCGGGCGGCTATCGGCAGTTCGCGGATACCGGGGCGGAATGGACGCTTTATAATACGGTGATCAACGAATATAACGCCATTATCGGTTATGAGGCATATACATCGGGAGCGGATCTGCTCGCGCTGGTGACGCAGTTTAAAACGGACGTGAATTCGCTGTGCGCCATGTTTGGCATACCGGCGCCGACCGCGAAAGAATGGCGCGTGAACTTTGAAAAAGAAACGAACGAGGTCATTGTCAATTTCAATTAATAGCTAGTGTATTGATGGAGTATCACATAGCAAAAGCCGTCTTTTAAATATAGCTGTTACACCGATTCCTTTTGCAGCCGCGCGACGGAGACCTCGTAGGCGGTGCGCAGCGTGTGCGAGCCGTCGTCGAGCTGCTTGTCATACTGGCGCGACTGCACCCTGCCCGTGGCTGATATCTTGTCACCCACAACAAAGCCTGAGGCGTAGCGCGCGTTGCGCCCCCAGACGATGCACGGGATATAGTCGCTCTTGTTGTAGGCGCGGTTGACCGCGATCAGTATATCCGTAATCTCGCGCCCGAACGGCGTTACGCGGTAAACGGGCGGCTTGCATACAAATCCCGTAAGCGATATTTCGTTCTGCGGCCCGTCGCAGTCGGTAAGCTCGCGCGCGAATATCGTGAGATAGAGCCGTACCTTGCCGTCCACGAGTTTGTTGTATGAACGAAGCTGGCCGGTTACACCCACAGGCGCGCCTTCGCAGAGCGGGTGGCGCACAAGCAGCCTTTCGGAGACCGTAACGGGCAATACATCCGTGTTTTCGCTTAATCTGCCGCATTCCAAAAAGAACGTATAGAATGCTTCTCCGTATATGCGGTGCGAGATCTCAAGGCTCTTCAGCTTGCCCGCCACGGTGACGTTGTTGGTTGATTCGTTCATGGTTTTTCCTCAAGCGTTAATCTGCGTAAACCCTTTGTGTTCCGTTCTCGTCCACGTAGTATTCGCCGCTGACCAGCAGGTCTGAAACCGTTACGAGCGTAAAGCCCTGTTCTTTCAAGCCGGATATGATGCTTGAGAGCGCTTCGGGTGTCGCCGCCATGTTGTTCTGGAACATGATGATGTCGCCGCTCTCCACTTTGGACAGCACGTTGTCGGCGATTTTTGCGGCGTCATTGCCCTTCCAGTCCTGCGAATCCAGGCTCCACTTGATTGGGATATACCCTTGGGCTTGCAGCGTCATGATGGTGTTCGTATCAAAAGCGCCGTAGGGCAGGCGAACGATCTCCGTATCGAAGCCCGTCTGGTTGAATATCAGCTCGGAGGCTTCGGACGCATCGGCCAGCATTTCGTCCTCGGAGAGCTCGGTATACTTTTTGTGGTTCATCGAATGGCTTGCGATCTCAACGCCGCTTTGCGCCAGCGCGTTCATGCCTTCGGCGTTTTCGTTGGCCCACAGCCCCATCACAAAGAAGGTTGCGGGCGCGTTTTGCTCCTTTAGCGCCGAGAGTATCTGTTCCGTATAGTCGGCGTCGCCGAATGCGGTATCAAATGTCAGCGCCACCGCCTTATCCTCCGTCGCGACGCGGCATACGGGCATCACCGCAGCATCAGTGGATGCAGGCCTCGCGTCCACAAACGCCACCTGTGTATATACGATGGCGCCGATGACAAGCAGTACAAATAACCCCGCGCGTATCAATGTGCTCTTTTTCACTACGAAAATGTGCATAATCACACCGCCTCAAATGAACGTTTTTGTATAGTTAATAGTATTGTGGGGAGTGAATAAATATGCTTGACGCTACAAAAACAGGCTGTAAGGCGGTATGCAGTGAAAATATGAGGGTATAAAAAAACGCCCGTTAGGGCGTTTTAGTGTGGTTATTATTCGCCGTCTCCCGCCGGGGCATTGTCTTTCTTCTCGTCGGGCCACTTGACATCGTATTTCTTTTCGGCCGGGCGCGATTCCTCGCGGTGGCCTTCGCCTCTGCGCCCGTCGCGCCTGCCCTCACCGCGGCGGTCACCGTCATGGCGGGGTTCGCGCGGCCGCGAATCGTTTCTACTTTCTCCGTTGCCGTCGTCCTTCTTGTCGCCCGGCAGCAATCCTTTGCGCGTTAAGTTTACGCGGCCCTGCTTGTCGATCTCGACCACGCGCACGAGTATCTCATCGCCGATATTGACGACGTCCTCCACCTTGGCGACATGCTCGTTAGAGAGCTTGCTGATGTGCACGAGGCCGTCCTTGCCGGGCGCGAGCTCCACAAACGCGCCGAAGTTCATGATGCGCACGACTTTGCCTAAGTATACGTCGCCTACCGCGATGTCCTTGACGATCGCGTCGATCTGCGCCTTGGCGCGGCTGGCCGCCTCGAGATCGGGCGAGGTGATAAATACGCGGCCGTCGTCCTCAAGGTCGATCTTGACGCCCGTTTCGGCGATGATTTTATTGATGACCTTGCCGCCCGAGCCGATGACCTCGCGTATCTTCTCGGGGTCGATCGAAAACTGCATGATGCGCGGCGCGTATTTGCTCATTTCGGGGCGCGGTTCGGCCAGAACCGCCATCATTTTGTCGAGTATGAACAAGCGGCCTTCCCGCGCCTGCGCAAGCGCGCGCGTCAGTATTTCACGGTCGATGCCCTTGATTTTGATATCCATCT
>CAYNFL010000113.1:2879-6346 GCA_964396465.1 uncultured Christensenellaceae bacterium | reverse complement strand
TTTACTGAAACTTTTACCAGTTTCTTTTCGGTGTCCCCGTACCGTTTCCGGCACAGGATTGTCATGGTATCAGATGCGCTGTATGCTTGTCAATATCATTTTTCTGGCAATCTTCAGGCAACCTTTGCCCGCTTTTTCGGGCATTTTTTTGCGCCCCCGTTTTGAGAGCGCTTAAGTATATTATCAAAACCATTTTCCTTTGTCAATTAGTTTTTTAGGTTTTTTTGTCGTAATCTCCGAAAAAAAAACCAAAGGCCATATTCTTTTTTATCAGCGGCGTCAAATCCCGGTTTTGCGCACACCAATACGAACGCCGATGATACTTATTATATTCATATAATCGTTTTTATTTCAACATTCTTAATACCGATTGACACAGTAGCATTATCTTCGATAGAATCCTAACAGTAAAATTTAACAAAGAGAGAGACCTATGTCTTCGAAAAAGAAAAAGCCCAAACTAAAGAATTGGCTGCCTGTGTTACTGGCTGTGATCATATGCGCAACTGCGGCATTAATATTGTTGGCTGAGTATTATGAGCCCTACCCTGTTTCAAATAAATCCGCCGCCACGCTTGAGGTGCTCGTGATCGACACAGGCCAGGCGGACAGCATACTGGTGGCGATGAGCACCGGGCAAACCATGCTGATCGATGCGGGAGAAGCTGCTTCCGCCGACGCAATATCTGAAGAGCTCGACGAGCACGGCATCAAAAAAATCGACATGCTCGTGGCGACGCATCCGCATTCCGACCACATCGGCGGCATGTCGAAAATGATAACGCGCTACGATATCGGTATGGTCTGCATGCCCGATATGAAAAGCAATTCAAAAACCTATAAGAACCTCATCGCTGCCATCGATGAAAAAAATATCCCCGTTATGGAAGCTCGCGCGGGCGAAAGTTTTTCGCTGGGCGCAGCGCGATGCGACATCGTTTCCCCCGGCGCAAACGACGACATCAACGCGAATAACGAAAGCGTCGTGATTTATATTGACTACCTTGATACGGAATGCCTGTTCACCGGGGATATGGAAGAAACGGCGGAGGAAAACTTGTTGGACGCGGGCTGTATGATCGACGCGGATATACTGAAAGTCGCGCACCACGGTTCTTCCACGGGCACGAGCGAAGCCTTTCTTGAGGCGGTATCTCCGGAGTACGCCGTCATCAGCTGCGGAGAGGGCAATTCCTACGGGCACCCGCACGAGCAGACGCTGGCGCTGCTCACCGATTACGGCCTTACGCCTTACCGTACCGACCTGTCGGGCGACATATCGTTCACTTCGGACGGATATTTGATCCGCGTGGCCACCGGGGATTAAGCGGATTCACCTCCGGCAACCATGCGGTTGGCTGACTCTCTATCGATAAATATAGCGGGAGCGCCGCTGGGGAACAGCCCTTTGAATCTCGCCGTATCGCAAAGCGCCATGCCCGCCTTTGGGCGCATGATCTCAACCAAAACCTCACCCATTGTCCATATATCGCTCCGCGTTTACCATTATTAATAAATGCTTGCGCAAAAAAGCTGTTGATTTTGCGTCTTAATCGTGCTCGCTTTCCAAATCGTCCGCTAAACATTCGTCATATACGCTTTTGGCAAAGCTGAATGTATTCGACTCAAAGCGCTTCCCGTTGAGATAATCGAACCCCTGCCCCGTACCGGTTTCAAACACGATGGAGTCGAGCCACAGGCAGAGATTGGGTGCCGCGAAACGCTTGTTGAAGCGCGAATCGCCGTAGATGTCGTCCCCCAGCACCGGCAAGCCCTCAAAGGCAAGATGCGCCCTTACCTGATGCAGCATGCAGGTCACCGCGCGCACGCGCACGAGCGTCATGTTCTGCCCACGTACGATCGTCCTGTAGCGCGTTACAATGGGTTTTGCGCGTTTGTCCGGACGATCCAGTATGGTCGCCCTGCGTCCGGCCTTATCTTTGATATGGTAGGCGAGCAACTCCTGCTCGTCCTCCGCGCTGCCGCAGACGGGGCAGGTATAATATCGTGCGATGCGCCGCTGCGTTAGCGCCTCGGTAAGGAAAAGGTAAGCTTCCTCGTGCTTGGCGACGATCATCAACCCGCTCACGTACGGATCAAGCGAATAAACAAGATAGGGCAGTATCAGCGCGTTTAGGTCGTACTCTCCGCGCTGTTTCATAATCGTCTCCACAACGGCCATTGCGCTATTCTCGTCCGCATCCGATGTGGAAGGCAGCCCCGCCGGCTTGTCCACAATCAGCAGGTTCTCGTCCTGAAAGACCACCTCGGGAGTCAGGTCCGCGCCCAGCGCGTCCGCCGCGATAAACAGGCAAACCTCGTCGCCCTCGCGCACGGCGTCGTCGCCATATGCCGTTTCCCCGTTAATGATCACCGCACCTGTTTTAAACGCGCGGGCGAGTGCTTTGTCATCATAATCCGGATACCGCTGTTCGATCAAATCGAACAACTCGATGCCATCGTCGTTTTTGCCGACTGTAATTGAAACCATGCCACCCCTCCCAAAGTATATACAATAAAAAATACTATAACACGCGATGGGATTAGTCAAGTTTTGCGATTGCCGGGGTATCGACGCGCGTTCCATCGGTTCGAAATGATTTGTGAACACTGCGCCGCCATGTTTTACATCATGATGATTTGTGGTATAATTCAACCGGAATTACGAGAAAAGCGGGGGATATTATGCCGATATGGCGAAACCGGCCTTTGATGGTGACGATCATTGTGGTGATCGTGCTGTTTGTGCTGCTCATCATTACTGCGGGCGAAAACAACATGACGGGCGCGGAAAGCCTCATTGGGAGGCTGCTTTCCCCCGTGCAAAGCGCGCTCTATTCCGCTACGGAAGCCGTCGGCAATTTCTTTACGCGCACGTTTTCCGGTTCCGATTTGCAAGCGGAGAATCAAGACCTTGAGGCGCGCGTCGCGGAGCTTGAAGCCCAGCTTCAGACTTACGATGAAGTCAAGCGCGAAAACGAACGGCTTTCCGAGCTTCTCAATTTTAAATTCGATATACAGGATAACACCTGGTTGGGCGCTAAGGTCATCGGTAAGGATGCCGGGCATTGGTTCAATATATTCATCATCAACGCGGGGCTAAAAGACGGCATCAAGGTGGAAATGCCGGTCATCACAAGCGACGGCCTCGTAGGGTGCATTGTGGACTGCGGCCCGAACTGGAGCCGTGTGATGGCGATCGTCGATTCCTCTGCGGGCGTGGACGCCATCGTGGAGCGCACGCGGGACAACGGCACCGTCAAAGGCACGGTAACCGTGGGCGAGGAAGACAAACTGCTGTCGTTATCCAACCTGCCGCTTGACGCCGACCTCGTACCGGGCGATACGGTCATCACCTCCGGCCTTTCGGGCGTTTACCCCAAGGGTATTCCTATCGGCGAGGTCTCGGAGGTCAGCCCCAGCAGCGACGGCATGAGCAACGAAGCCGTCGTCACGCCTTGGGTAGA
>CAYNFL010000113.1:0-2869 GCA_964396465.1 uncultured Christensenellaceae bacterium | reverse complement strand
CATCGAAGAGGTACTCGTCATCACGACCAAAATGGTGGATATTGAAGGAGCTCTCGCGGAATGAGATACGTCATGTTCGCCGCCATCGCATTGACCAACCTCATATTCACCGGCGCGGTATTCCCGAACATCAACATCGCGGGCATTTTTCCCGACATCATCGTCTGTTCGATGGTGTCCATCGTGATACTCGAAAAACGCATAACCGCTGCGGTGGTCGGTTTTGTCTGCGGTTTGCTGCTGGATATGCTGTTTACGGGCGTGATCGGGTTTTATGCCCTGCCCTACCTGATCACGGGCGCGGTGCTGTTCGCCGCCGTTAAAAAGTTTTCATATCTCGATCGGTTCTTCATACCCATGCTGATCGCCGCGGGCGCAAATCTATTTAGGGAAATCCTCTCCGCGCTGATCACATACATGCTGGGCAGCGAGTTTTCGGTATTGCACATGCTCGTGCGGTACGTGCTTCCCGAGATGCTTTTAACCGGCATATTCATGCTGCTGTACCACCTGATATTATCGCGCGTATACCGCAACCCGGCCGTGCATCCCGTTAATCCCGAGGAATTCAAACGGCTGTAAAAAGCTAAAGCCGTACGGAGACCCGTACGGCTTTTTTGCGCATGCCTGCGCAAAGCATAAAGGAGCATAAAGCGGTTGCTGATAGTAATTCTCGCCAAAGTGCGGGAAATTATACCTCAAATTATTTTTCCCATGGACTTTATGGCTTGACTTTACCCATTGTAATTGCTCGGCAGTTTTTGCTATAATGACAGCATTGATTATACTTATATATTGTGCGAGGTGTGAAATGGTCGAAATCAGGCAGGTTACCGCGAAAAAGGATATTAAAAAGTATATCGCTTTTCCGGATAAGCTCTATAAAGGTGTTAAAAATTTTGTACCGGAGTTAAAATCGGACGAGCTTTCGATGTACTTCCCCGAAACAAACTTCGCCTTTGAGTACAGCGACGCCAAGTTCTTTCTCGCCTACAAAGACGGGGAGATCGCCGGCCGCATCGGCGCAATTGTAAACCGCAGCGCCAACGAGCTGTGGAACCAAAAACAGATTCGCATTACGCGCGTGGATTTCATAGACGACATGGAGGTCTCCGGCGCGCTTTTCGGCGCTGTGGAAGCTTGGGCGAAGGAACTGGGCCTAACCGAGGCGCACGGCCCCTTAGGCTTTACCAAAGAAGGCCTGCTCGTAGAGGGGTTTGACCGTATGGGCTCAACCGTGACCATATACAACTACCCCTACTACCCGAAGCACTTTGAGGCGCACGGCTACGCCAAGGACATCGACTGGGTGGAATACCGCATCAAGACGCCCGAGAAGGGCGACAAGCGCGTGGAGCGCGTGAGGGAACTGGCCAAAAAGGTAATGGAGCGTTCCAATGTGCACTTCTACAAAATCAAGAGAATCAAGGACGCGGCGCCCATCATCATACAGATATTCGACCTTTTGAGCGAGTGCTATAAGGATCTGTACGGTATGGTCCCCTATACCGAGAATATCGCGCGGGATTACCTGCGCCGTTTCACGCCGCTTTTAAACCCCCGGTACGCCAAGTTCATTGTGGACGAAAACGACAAGCTCGTGGGCTTTGGGCTCGCCGCGCCTTCGCTCGCGCGCGCGTTCCAGAAATCGCGCGGGCACATGCTGCCCTTTGGTTGGGCGCACCTGCTGTATGCGCTGAACCACCCCAAAGAGCTGGAGCTTTACCTCGTCGCCGTCCACCCGGACTACCAAAAAGCCGGGCTTGCCGCGCTGCTGCTCAATGAGATTACGGCTTCGGCGATTGAGGACGGCGTGCAGTACGCGGAATCCTCGCCAGAGCTTGAGAATAACCAGAAGATACAGGATTTTTGGAAGAACTACGACGTGGAGCAGCACAAGCGCAGGCGCTGCTACAAGAAGCATCTGGGATGATACATTAGCGGGGATTGTCCAGAAATGAACGGGCGGATAATATCCGCCCCTACAGGGCTTCGGGATTTGCGGGGGACGGTTTCAGGCCGTTCCTTTTAATTATCTTATTTCACCCTTCCGTCCGGACATGAAACCTTCGGCTCCATGCCTGGCCGCCTCCACTCAAAAAGGGGAGGCTTTACGCAGTTGTGACGATTTATTCTGCGGGCGGGCATTGAAACCCGCCCCTACAGGGTTTTATATTTTGGCGCACCTACTCCCCCGTCGATTCGGGATAGCGCTGCGGCGGGGTTTCCGGCTGATTCCCCGCAGCCGCCTCAGACTCATAACCGGTGCCGTTTTCAGGCTCCGGTTCGCTGCCGTTTTCAGGCTCCGGTTCGCTGCCGTTTTCAGCCTGCGCCTCTTCTGCGCGGCGCGACAGTATGCTTTTGATCGCGTCCTTCTCCGCGTCGATCTCCGCCTGCGTTCTGACGCCGCAGCGCTTTAATACCGTCTGCAGCGGGCACCAGCCGCGAAGCGCGCGTTCCAGCATCAGCGCGCCTGCCGCCGCGCTGAACAGCAGCCACCTTCTGCTGTGCGCCGCGCCCAGCAACGCGCTCGTGATCACGAGCCCCGCGGCTCCGGCCTCGAACGCGCGCTCCGTGTCCCACTCCGCTTCGAGGTCGCGCAATCGCGCGCGCAGCCTTTTATCGTCCATGCGTTCGTACCGGCGCGTTTTATCCTTCAATTCTTCCTTTGGTGTTGCGCAGTGCAGCGTTACGTGAACCGCGCACGGAAAAGCATGCATAAGCCTCTCTCCTTCCATAATCAAATATAGGATGCGCTGAAAGGAAAGCGGATATGCGCGAACGAATTTGATTCGCTGATGGCCCGTTACGGATTCTTTCCGTTACTATCAAAAGATTCTTCGCCTTAGAGCGCTCAGCATGACAACAG
>CAYNFL010000112.1:2677-6372 GCA_964396465.1 uncultured Christensenellaceae bacterium | reverse complement strand
ACAGCTACCGCGAGCTGCCCATCCGCTACAGCGAGAACGCCACGCTGTTCCGCAACGAAGCCTCGGGCGAAATGCACGGTCTCATCCGCGTGCGCCAGTTCACGCTCGCCGACGCGCATATCGTCTGCCGCCCGGATCAGGTTGCGAATGAGTTCAAAGCCGTCGTCGATCTGATACAGTATATGATGAAATGCATCGGCGTACAGGACGATATCGAATACCGCTTTTCAAAATGGGATCCCAACAACACCGAGAAATACATCAACGACCCGGAGGCATGGGAAACCACGCAAAACCTCATGCGCAATATCTTAAATGAGATCGGTCTCGATTATACCGAAGCTGACGGCGAAGCAGCCTTCTACGGCCCGAAACTCGACCTGCAGTTCAAAAACGTTTGGGGCAAGGAGGACACGCTGTTTACCGTGCAGATCGACTTCGCGCTGCCCGGGCGTTTCGATATGGTATATGTCGATTCGGACGGCGAAAAGAAGCGCCCCTACATCATCCACCGCTCGTCAATCGGCTGCTACGAGCGTACGCTCGCGATGCTGATCGAGAAGTACGCAGGCGCGCTGCCGCTGTGGATCGCGCCGGAGCAGGTGCGGCTGATGTCGATCACAGACCGCTCAATCGAATATCTTAAGAAATGGGAACGCAAGCTTAAGGAAGCGGGAATACGTGTGACGCTGGATGACCGCAGCGAAAAGATCGGCTACAAGGTGCGTGAAGCAAGGGCGGAGCGTATCCCCTATATGATCGTAGCGGGTGACAACGAATCGCAAAACGGCACGATTTCCGTACGCAAGCGCGGAGTGGGCGACCTCGGCGAAATGGACGCGCAGAAATTCTTTGATACGTTGCTCAAGGAGATCAAAGAGAAAGAAATATTTTGACAGCTTATAACGCGCAAACAAAAAAAGAATCTGATTATTATCTTCGCGGCGATCACGGCGGTTTACCCCGCGCCGGGTTTCAGCGGCGGGCCGTTTATCAATAATTACTTCAAGGGCGTTTACAGCATTGACGGTTCGGCGCGCGGAGTATTGAATTCGCGCGCGAACTGTCCGGCGTCATCGTGTACTTTCTGATCAGCGCGGTTTCCTTTTCGGGGAATAACGCGCTTGCCGCCGTCGCGCAGGGGGGTAGAATTTTCGGCCTCACGATACTGTGCTTTTTTACGCCACACTTTGCCGTGCTTGCACTTGAAGCGGAAACACCGATAATTAATCAAATGCAATTTTATGGATGCTCCTTCATGTAATCCTCCCAGCCTCCCTCAAATGTAATTGCCCTTCCGTATTCAATGAATACGATCCTGTGCGCCGTCGCTTGCATAAAAGCGCGGTCATGCGAGGCCAGCAGCACCGTGCCCGGATACGCGCGCAGCACGTCCTCCAGCGCCTGGCGCGACTCGATATCAAGAAAGTTCGTCGGCTCGTCAAGCATCAACAGATTAAAATCGCTGAGTATCACGCACGCGAGCGCAAGCTTCAATCGCTCTCCCCCGCTCAGGCAGGATGCGCTTTTGTGCACCTCATCGCGGCGAAACAGCAGCCGCGCGAGTATCGTACGCACGAACGCTTCATCGTATACCGAGGCCCCCATCGCGTTTTGCAGCACGGTCTTATCCAGATCGACACCCGCCGCGTCCTGCCGGTAATATCCCGGTTTGAAGCCCGCGCAAGCCTGCACGCCCTCCTCCCGCCGCGCGATCATCTCCATCAGCGTGGTTTTTCCCGCGCCATTTGGCCCCACGAGCGCGGTTCTCTTTCCGTTCGGCACGTCGAAGCTGCATCCGCGCAACACCGCCTTGCCCGCGTATGATTGATTCACATCGCGCAGGCTGACGATCACCGGGCTGTGTACCGTTCCCGGCCTGATATCGAACGATATCGGCTTGAACTCCCACGGCTTTTCCACCTCTTCCAGCTGCTCCATACGGCTTTTCGCCGCTTTCGCCGCGCGATCCAGCTTTTGCTTCTGACGCTGCCCGCCCATCTTATTCATCCGTGCTTCCGAGTTGCCCATACGATTTGGCACCCTGCGGATGGCGGCCGATTGCTGCGCCCTGTCACGCGCGGCCTGCCTTAGCCTCTCCCGTTCTGTCGTATACGCCTCGTATTTCGATTGCTGTGTTTGCCGCTTTCGTGTTTTCTGCGCTGCATATTCGCGATAAGCGCAGTTGTAAAGCGCGCACACTCCGTTCTCAATCTCCAGCACCTTGGTGCACACCGCATCAAGAAGCGCCCTGTCGTGCGAAACGAGCAGCAGCGCGCCCGGAAAGCCTTTCAGCATGGATTCGAGTTCCGTGATGCCGCCGATACCCATGTTCGTCGTGGGCTCATCGGCGAGCAGCACATCCGGCTGCCGCGCGAAGGCCGCGGCAATCAACGCCTTCGTGCGTTCCCCGCCGCTGTACGCCGCATCACAATCTACCCTGAGCTTTGCCGCCGTAAGCTTGTCAAACGCTGCTCCGCCCGGCTGCCCGAGCTGCGGTATGACAGCAACGCTTCCACGCAGCGTAATGTGCCCCGAATCAGGCGCTTCCTCCCCCGCAATCACGCGCAACAGCGTCGTCTTGCCCGCGCCGTTGCGTCCCACAACCGCCACGCGGTCTCCGGTGTACAGACACAGCTTTTTCAGCGATACGAGCTGCCTCTCCCCATAGCTTTTTTTCAGTTCGGTAATTTCAAGCAACAAAAAAATCCGCTCCTTTCAGAGAGGATTACCATATGTAAATACGCAAATATCGTATAAAAAACAAATATATAAAAACATACAGCAATCCCGTTTCATGCCCTGTTGGCATATTCAATTATCGGAATTACTGCATCTTCATCGGCGAATCAATATCTCCTGTCTTTTTTTTTCAGCATACCAGCCGGTATGCGCGAAGTCAAGCGTTTTTACATCGTAGTAAACTACATATTGAGTAAAGCGATACTTTTATGTAAAACTGTAGATGATTGCTCTTTTTGCCGATAATAAATAGTAAGAAAACAGTAAGGAGTGCCAGTCAATGATTTCAACGGAAAAAATCGGACAGAAAGACGTTATCATCGTTAACTGTGAAAATTATACCATCGATAAGTCCGGCGATGTCGCGCGGATACTAGCGCAAGCGAGCGCACTCGTCGCTCAAAGCCCGGAGAAATCCGTCTATATCATTACGGTCGTAAAAAACATCAAGTTTAACAGCGAGATATCAGAAGCGTTTAAAAAATATGCTTTCACAAACACCCCATATGTAAAAGAGAGCGTCATCGCAGGCATGGGCGGCTTGCAAGCCGTTGTATTCGCCGTAATCAAGGCGATAACCAAGCGCGATTTTCATCTGGTGGATACGCTGGAAGACGCAAAAAGACTCATGGAAACGCTTTGATGCAGCCTGCGCCTGTTTAAATCAGGCTGCCGTTATAGCCCCAGCTTTCAAACTCCGTGATGTTCGTGTACATATCGCCAGTACCGACGCCCAACAGCTTATTCAGCGATTGAAACATCGCTTCGGTGAGCGCCGCTTTGCTCTGCTGCGAAGCTTTGCCGAGCAGACGTATATCGACGAACGCGCCGTTTTCAAGCGCTTTTCCGCCCTTATAGAGCGCGCAGCCATCCGCAATCTGGACCATCGTAACACCCTCGCCCTTCCCGGGGATCAGCGAGATGAGCCTGCCCATCTCGGCTTTGATCGACTC
>CAYNFL010000112.1:0-2667 GCA_964396465.1 uncultured Christensenellaceae bacterium | reverse complement strand
TTTGCTGCGGTTGCAGCGCCTTGGATATGTTGACATGGATATACGGCATGATGAATCCTCCCTAACCGTGTTAATATTCCTTGCTTTGTGCGCATTCATTACCCGAAACGATGCTGGCGCCATTGCTTGTGCCAAAGCCGTAACGCTTTACCTTTTGCAGATCGCGTCAATCTGCTCCGGCGTGGCGTCGGGCTTAAACAGCGTGTGGTCAACGTATTTTGCGAGATCTTCGGTTTCATGCGCCTTGTCCTTTGCTGCCCCTCATACTCTGCTGGATATATATCCGATCAGGCCTCCCGCGTTCACGATGCCGCGCATAAACGGCGGAAACGGCTCCGCCCGAAACTGCGTGCCGCGTGTAACGTTCCTGATCACGCCGCTCACGATGTCCACCTCAAGCTCATCGCCGCTCTGTATCCCTTTTACCGCCTTGGGGCATTCGAGTATCGGCAGGCCGATGTTGATTGCGTTGCGAAAGAATATGCGCGCGAACGTATTCGCAATCACGCACTGAATGCCTGAAGCTTTGATCGCGATGGGCGCGTGCTCACGCGAGGAACCGCAGCCGAAGTTGTCTTCCGCTACGATGATATCGCCGTCCTTCACGGTCTTGACAAACTGCGCGTCAATATCCTCCATGCAGTGCGTTGCGAGTTCCTTCGCTTCGAAGGTATTGAGATATCTTGCGGGAATGATCACGTCCGTATCAACGTTGCTGCCGTATTTATATGCTTTTCCCATCGCCTACTCCCCCCTCACGATATTTTTCGGGTCTTCGATGCGGCCTGTAATCGCCGAAGCGGCGGCCACCGCTGGGCTCGCGAGGTACACCTCCGATTCGGTATGCCCCATGCGCCCCACGAAGTTTCGGTTCGTCGTGGATACCGCGCGCTCGCCTTTGGCGAGTATGCCCATATGCCCGCCGAGGCACGGCCCGCAGGTGGGCGTTGAAAACACCGCGCCTGCTTCCACAAACGCTTCCGCGATACCCTCTTTGACGCACTGCAGCCATATCGCCTGCGTGCCGGGCAGCACGATCACGCGCACGCCTTTTTTGACCTTGCGGCCGCGCATGATATCCGCAGCGATCCGAAGGTCGCTCATGCGCCCGTTGGTGCACGAGCCGATCACCACCTGATCGATCTTGATATCGCCCGTTTCGTCGATCGTCTTCGTATTTTCCGGCAGATGCGGGAACGATACGGTCGGGCGCAGCGCGCCGAGGTTGATCTCAATCACGCGCTCGTATTCCGCGTCCGCGTCAGCGGCAAACACCTTGTAAGGCCGCGTCGCATGCTCCTTCACATACGCCAGCGTCTGCTCATCCACCGGGAAAATGCCGTTCTTCGCGCCCGCCTCAATCGCCATATTGGCGATTGTGAAGCGGTCGTCCATCGTCAGGTCAGCAACGCCTTCCCCCGAAAACTCCATCGACTGATACAGCGCGCCGTCCACGCCGATCAACCCGATGATATGCAGTATCAGGTCCTTCCCCGATACCCATTTCTGTTTTTTGCCCGAAAGCACGAACCGTATCGCCGACGGTACCTTGAACCAAGCCTTGCCCGTCGCCATCGCGGCGGCAAGGTCTGTGCTGCCCACGCCCGTAGAGAAAGCGCCGAGCGCCCCGTACGTGCATGTGTGCGAGTCCGCGCCGATGATCGCGTCTCCCGGCACCGCGAGCCCCTTCTCGGGGATCAGACAATGCTCGATACCCATCTCGCCCACTTCAAAGTAGTTCGTAATATCGTATTGGGCTGCGAACTCGCGTATCCGCTTGCACTGCTGCGCGGCTTTGATATCCTTGTTGGGCGTAAAGTGGTCCGGCACAAGCGCGATCTTATCGCGGCCAAACACCCCTTTAAAGCCCGCCTTTTCAAACTCGCTGATCGCGACCGGCGCGGTGATGTCGTTGCCCAGCGCGAGGTCGATATTGGCCTCGATGAACTGCCCCGCGTGCACCTCACTTAAACCGGCCTTTTCAGCGAGTATTTTCTGTGTCATCGTCATTCCCATTTATCATTCCCCCATGCTCTTATCATATCGGTAGCGGTTGATTGCGTCGATGTACGCGCGTATGCTCGCCTCTACAATATCGGTGCTGAGACCGCGCCCGCGTACGCTGCTGCCATTGCTTTTGAGCTTCACGACCACTTCGCCTTGCGCGTCCTTGCCGCCCGTCACCGAGCGTACGATGTAGTCATCCAGCTTGAAACTCTCGCCCATGCAGCGCTCAATCGCGTTAAACGCGGCGTCTACAGGGCCGTCGCCCGTCGCAGCCTGCTCTATCGTTTCCCCCTCGTGCTGCAGCTTGATCACCGCTGTAGCGGTCATCTTGTTGCCGCTGTTGACTACAAAGGTATCCAATACATATTCACCCGGAATCTCAAACTTGTCAAGTTCCACGAGCGCGCGCAGGTCGGTATCATTGACTTCTTTTTTCCGGTCGGCCAGTTCCTTAAACTTTTCAAAGCTTTCTGCCACCTGATCCTCTTCGATCGTGTACCCCATCGCCTTCAGGCGTTCCGCAAATGCGTGCTTGCCCGAATGTTTGCCCAGAACGATCGAGTTCTCCGGCAGCCCCACCGATTCCGGCGTCATGATCTCATACGTCTTCTTGTTCGCCAGCACGCCGTGCTGATGAATGCCCGCCTCGTGTGCAAACGC
>CAYNFL010000111.1:6205-6435 GCA_964396465.1 uncultured Christensenellaceae bacterium | reverse complement strand
AAAACGCCCGGCTCCGGCGAAACCGTAACCTTCAACCTGACCATCGCAAACAAAGGAAACGTGCCGTACACCGGCGTAAAGATCTATCTGGACGGCGAGGAAGTGAAGTTCAAGTCCAACTCGCTGGCTGTGGGTTCGAGCTATTCCTATTCATACGAGCGTTCCTATACCGCGTCCAAGGATGTCAAGTTCCTGTTTACCGCCAACGATCATACCGGGGAAAAGGTCAG
>CAYNFL010000111.1:3537-6195 GCA_964396465.1 uncultured Christensenellaceae bacterium | reverse complement strand
TCCATCGCCGTTGCGGTGGACGAGGGCACGCTTAAGAATAAGCTGACGATGGAAATCGAAGCGAAGACGCCGGAGATTACTTCCGCGGATACGGTCACCTTTGAAGGCCATATATTGAACAGCAGCGAATATGATCTGAAGGATTTAACAGTAACAGAGACGACGCAAGGCATCAGCGTGACGCTGCCGAGCACGGAGCTCGCGGCATCCCAGCCCATGAGCTTTACGTACGATATGGAAGTCAGCGAGACGACAACGTTCAACTTCCAGCTCACCGCAACCGACGCGTCGGGAGGGACGCATACGATCGATCCCGTGTCCGTGCTCGTCACGGTTTCATCGCCGATTGAAAGCACGCCCGCCGCCACAGACGATGCCGGCGCGTCCGCGTCGCCAAGCAGTGTTGCAATCGGGGGCGATAAAAAATCCAGCGACGGCTTTGGCGGGTGGATCATCGTATTGATTATACTCGTCGTGCTGACCATCGGCGTGGGCGTCGCGCTGCTGATACTGTGGAGGAAGCAAAAGACAGGCAGTGGCGCTGGTGCCGGAACAGGCGCAGGCAAATCGATGGCCAAAACGAAACCGGCCGCCGCCGTGAAGAAGCGCCCGACGTTCGGGGCGCCGAAGCGCAAAGGCACGTCATACAAGGGCTATCGCGACCGGAACAACTTCTGATCAGTTATAAAGCATATCAATTGAGGGCGGCAACCAGCCGCCCTTATTATTTTGGCTATGTTAAAGATCAGTGTTGACATTTTTTAATATCGTGGTATACCAAATGATATGAAGTATATTAAGCAAAAGTTTCTTAGAGCATATGATGAATATAATATGATTAAGCCCCACATTTTACAGTGGGTACAAGAATAAACATTTCAAAGAAGCCGTATGATCGTAAGATATAGCTTCTGGAGACTCCGAAGACTTAACATCTTCGGAGTTTTTCTTATGTGTTAAAAGACACATCAATCGTGAGAGGTCTTTTTACCTTTTAATTTTCAATTCCGGTTCTATCATAAGCTTTCCGTTCCAATCTTTACAAAAAAACGTTTATAGAATGTATATTTGTTTATATATAAGAGGAAGTCTTTATCCAAAAATGTGCTTATAAAAATCAGCGACAAAAAGGAGAAATTATGTCTAAAGAGTTCAACAGCAGTGAGGAGAATATAACAGCCGGCGGGAATATACCAGACGAAGATCTGGAGAAGGTCGCGGGAGGATATGGGCAGTTCAGCAGAGACAATACTGTTCATCCGCACTCTGGTACGCCGTATACCATAACAACAACAAGGTATTGCGATTTCGCGCCGGACAACGGTACCTTTGAAATGTATTTCAATCAGAATCCTACCGATTGCCCATATTTTGTATGGAAAACCGGCAGGTCTGCCAGCCCTTCGTGCATTAACTGCGATAATTATAATGTCTCTACGGAGTTTTCTTCCTGACAAGGCTTTTAAGACGCTTTATGCACTGGAAAAGGGCTTGCAAACCGTGAACAACGGGCTGCAAGCCCTTCGTTTTGATTCGGCGGGAGAGAACGGGCGTCAGTCCAGTATCAAGTACGAGAATACCGGATAGTGGTCGGAAAATTTCGTGATGATGATCCGCGAGTTCACGACCTCAATGTTCTTGGACACGATGATGTTATCGATCGCCGAATAGTCGATCTCATTTTTGGAATAATCGTAGTATTTCGTTTCGTCCGTGTTGACCACGGTATAATCTCCGAATACCGAAAATTCCTTAAAACCCGCGTTAAAATCCCCGGTTAAAATCTTATACTTGTTTTTATCCGCGTCCATGATTTCGAGCACCTGAGTAAACTGCTTTTTTCTGGTGGACGTGGAACCCGGGGTAAAATGCGTGTTGTAAAGGGAAACGGTCTTGCCGTCGATTTCGACGGTTGCCTTTTGCAGCAAGCGCTTTTCAGACCCTCCGCTATCCAGCTTGAACGTTTCAATATTGCTGAGCTTATAGCGCGATATCAGCCCGTTGCCGTACTCCCCCCCGTTGGAGTAGTTGATGGTGGGCGAAATCACGTTATACGGCATGCTGCGCGTTTTGAGGCTCGCGAGATTGTCGATGATGTTGTCGGCGTTAAGCTTCTGGTACGCCTCCTGTATGCCCATGATATCGGGCTGCTGGTCGTATACGAGCCGCCCTTGATTTAAAAGCTTGCCGTCGCCGCGCTTGATGTTCCACGTCCCGACGGTCAGTATGTTCCGGGATGTGATATAGAGCGAATACCGCGTCTCGCCGTTCAGCGCGATGCGCACGGTTTTCATGCCCTGATCGGGAATCTCGATGGTATAGCTGCTGCCGCCGCTTTTACCCACGTTGACATCAACACCGTCGTTGGCCTTTGCCTTGATCGTGACGCTTGAGCCCGCCGCCTTGATGACATAGCCGTATTGGTTGGGTGTGAACGAGGGGTACAGCGAGCCGCCCGTTACCGTAAGGCCTGAAAGCTGGTTGTCTTCGGCGACCGCGCCGATATCCACGTAATCCGCGCTGATGTAGGCGGTTTTGCCCTCGTACTTTATCCGCATCAACAAGTCCACCCTTGCCAACGAGCACCGCATCGTCCGGTTTAATGCGGTATTCAGCGGCGGCGTGGACGCCGTGTTCCGCTGCGGCCACCGGGACTAC
>CAYNFL010000111.1:0-3527 GCA_964396465.1 uncultured Christensenellaceae bacterium | reverse complement strand
ACTCCACCATGTACCAGCCTTCGATATAGGTTTCCTGGGGCAGTATGGTGAGCGATGCGCCTTTATTCGCGACGCCGATGACCTCGGAATCCGTGCTCGGCCCGCTCCGGATGTTCACGTCGTTGCTGCAGTTGACGATCGTGGCGACGTAATCGAGCGCGTATCCGTCCATGGATGCATCGAGGCAGATGTACATGCGGTTCACATAGCCCGTTTTACCCTCGTACTCCACCTGATGCCATTGCGCGTCCACGTTGGTCTTCCGTATCTTTACGAACGTACCGTGATCCAGCCTGCCGATAAGCTCGGAATCCTTACTCGGCCCCTTGCGGAAGGCTACGTCGGTGCCGATGACCTGTCCGCTGTCCTTTACGATACCCACAGGTATCGTCGAAACCTGCGGACTGGTTTCGGTCTTGGGCGTTTCCGTGGGCGTGGGCGCCACATCAGGCGGCGTGGTGGGCACGGGCGTCGCCGAGGATGTCTGCGACGGTGCGGTACCGGGCGTACCGGATGCCGAAACGCTCGGAAGCGGTACAGTCGAAACGTCGCCGGAATACACGGGCTTGGTACAGCCCGTCAGCAGCAACGCGAATACCAGTATTAACGATACGGGAACGGCTTTGACCATGCGTAACCTCACATTTTGAAAAATCTGTTCTGCTTAAGTATTGCCAGCTTGATGCGGATCATACGTATATACTGTCATATTATATCACGTAAACATGGAAGCTGCCCGCTTTAAAAGGAGAATTCACAAAAAATCCCGATTTTGCAATCGGGATTATGCCGCCATTGGGTTCGTTCATTTTGCGCGTTTCTTGAAATAAATGAGGAAACCGATACCGGTTTCTATAAAATACAGCACTACCCAAGCGATGTTGATGCTGTTCATAACAGAATTGCCCGCCTCCAGCTGAGCTGGTGTATATGTGGTCACCGGCAGCCCTCCCGAATTGTAGCTGATCATCACTACTTCCTGATTCCGGTGAATATACTTGCACGCGACATCTCCGGACGCGTCGTAGATATAACCGATCTGGGCTTCGTCCTGCATAATTGCATTTCCATTTTTATCGAAGTAAGATATCAGATTATCTGATTGAAATATATCGCCTTCTTGTACAGCAACCTGTTCGTCAACGCCACCCTTCTCAGTTCCGATATATTCTTTGAAATCGACGTAGTTGTCAAATACCGTGCCTTTTGAAAAGCCCTCCGGCCCGGCTGCGCTGTAAAAAACCATCTGTCCAAGCAAAGTCACCAGCAGTATCGCGGCAAATATGCCCGTATATCTTACCTTTAGCTTGATGTTGCTGCGCTGCTTTTCATCCGGCGTATACACGCCCTTTTTGATCAGCGCGTTGTCTATGAACAGCGTTGCAATCAGGCAGATAACCGACGCAACGCCAGCGCCCAGCAGGCCGTACTCCAGCCACGTTCCCGCGGTAATACCCAGCCACGTTCCCGCATTCATGCCCTGAAATATATCGGAAGGAATGAGCGCGAGCGGCAAGCAAGCGCCGAGCAGTATCATGGGCAGGCAGATGACTCTTTGCGTCAGCCGCGCGGCATGCATCTTATAATCGTTCAACGCATCGCCTTCAAAGTCCTCGCCTCCGACTGCCGAGAATGCCATCGTGCAGAATACCGATTCGCAAATAATCGCGGCTGCGTAAAAAATACAGCCAAGCAAGAAGCCCAAGGTTGCGCGGAGGAAACTGAAATTGCAGATCATCGCCGCAAGCAGACCCGCGACGGACAGCCCAACGGAGATCATGCTGCGCGTTTTAAGCCTCGTGCGGCTTAGGTTCAGCAGGTGCTTCACCTGTTTTTCCGCCTTTGCGGAAGCCCTCTCTTCGGGTGCGTTTGCGCCAAGCTTCTCGCCGCGCAGCAGCTCGTCGCAGGTGACGCCGAATACCTCGGCGATCACGGGGATCAGCGTGAGATCGGGCGCGCTTTCGTCTCTCTCCCAGTGGCTGACTGTCTTATCCGAAACCCCCAGCTTATCCGCAAGCTCGCGCTGCGTCATGCCATTGCCTTTTCGCAATATGGCGATGAACGTGCCGATCGTTTTCTTCTCCATAAACGGTATCTCCTTTCCTCGGGCCTTCCCAGCCTCACGCCGATTCTATTCTTTTGAGAGTGAGAATGGAACCCGAAGGATGGGGAATGTCTCTCAGATTCAGAGATAGTATAAATTCTTTATTCTTGATTATCAAGGCTGGAGTTCTTATGAGGTTGTTTTGTCGATCGGTATTTAGTTTTGTGGTTCTTTCTGATGACACTTCCTAGCGCTTATCAGAGCAAATACTCCTGAAGCGATAAGGAGTACTGGCGGGATGCAGATCCACCAATAAGAATTCGCCGAAGAATACAGCAACGTAATAAAAAATACAAGCCCGCCCGATAATAAGATCAGTACAGCGCCAGTCACAGGATTTTTACGTAAAAGCAGGCTTCCCAAAAGCCCTGCTGTTGAAACGAAGAAAGGGGGAACCACATAAAGCAGGGAACCTTGCGACTCGGAAAAGAAAGCAGATATACTGAGAAATGCCCACGGGAGCATGTGAATAATCCCGCAGATTATAGCGATGTTTCGGCTTAAGTTTCTTAATCCGGGAGTATGTTCGATCACTTGCTCTGCATTATCGCTTTGGGGGTGTCTGCTGGCGTAAGTTTTACCGCCGGTAAAGCGGCTGATAATGCCAAGCACGCCTGCGCAAATAAGCAGCAGGGCGAAAGACACCCACGCCATAAAAACGATTTGAGTTTCAATGCTGTGGATTATCATGGGTATAATTTTATTTATTATCAAGGGCATTGCCAGATTGATACCGCCGGATAAGATCATGACTATTCCCGCAGCCAAAGGCTTTTTGCGAACAAAAAAGCTGATGATAAAGCCGGCGGTTGAAAGCAAGGCGGGAACGCTGATGATCATCAGATATACAAAGGCATACCCTTTGCCCTCCCCCATGCTGTGTTCACCAACAGGGGCAGCAAGGACAGATGCACAATATGCAATAACCATAGCATATGGCAGTAATGTAAAAGCGCTGCCGATTATGCCGAATATACGGCTGAGCCTCCTTAACATAGCACCCCTTTCCATGCCATTATTATACTTTGTTCTGGATACAATAACAAGCTTTAGGGAATGGAAGATGCGAACTGGAAACGGATGCCCCAGCGCTATTTGCAGGTTGTATTCACGTACTTTCGCAGCCCCGCCGCATGTACACCATCGTGATGCTGCCAGCCTGCTGCGCGGACTCCTGCCGATACCCCAGCTTGCTGTAGAAATGAAACGCGCTGCCGTCCCGCGCGGTGAACAGCGTAAAGCCGCGGCATTCCGGATGCGCGTCGTGCACGGCTTTCATCAGCGCTGCGCCGATGCTGATGATGTCACCGGTTTTGGGGATGGTGGGGGCGATGACGGTGGGGTTGTCCACGATAATCGGCGCATTGGAGGCGGACCAGCTCTTGGAGCTCGTAACCTTCATGTTGATGCCGAAGTTGGCGAT
>CAYNFL010000110.1:0-6435 GCA_964396465.1 uncultured Christensenellaceae bacterium | reverse complement strand
CGCTTTTTTCGATATCTCCGCGCGTCATCTCGCCCGAAAGCACGCCGATGGCGCACATGCCGTTATCCAATGCGACGCGCATGTCGGTATAGAGCCGGTCGCCCACAACCGCGGTGCGCTCCGCGGGAACGCCGGTGTGGCGGATGATGTACGATGCCGTCTCGGCAAAGGGTTTGCCGAGGTATTTGGGGCTGACTCCCGAGGCGTGCGTGAGCATCGCGCAGATGCTGGCGCAGTCGGGCAGCACCGCGCCGCCCTCCAGCGGGCAGACCGCGTCGATGTTCGTGGCGAGGAACGGCACGCCCTGGCGCAGCAGCGCGGTTGCGCGGTCAGCCTTGGCGTAAGTGAGCGTGGTATCAAAGCCCACGACGATGCAGTCGGGTATTTCCGTTTCCGTGCAGCGGATACCCGCCGCGGTGAGCTGCTCGGTGAGTGAAGGCGTGCCGACGACATAGGCGGAGGCGGTTGCCCCAAAGCGCTTCAATATATAGTCCGCCGTGACATCCGCCGAAGTGATGATATCCTTGCGCTCGTATTCGCCGAAACCGAGGCCGCGCAGCTTTATAATGTAATCCTGCGGCGATTTGGAAGAGTTGTTTGTGAAAAAATAATAGGGGATGCCGTGCTGCTTAAGCAGCGATAACAGTTCGAACGCGCCTTTGATAACGGTGCCGCCAAGATAGATCGTACCGTCCAAGTCGAATATATAGCATTGAATTTTTTCAAGAGGGATCATCGTTTACCTCCGTATTTTGCGAGTCCATTGTATCAGAGCCGCCACGTCAAGGCAATAAAAAGGAGATGACGGGCGGGAAATGAAGAATTGTCTTTATACAATTGGGTGTGGACAAACCGGCGTGATTGTGATATCTTAATAACCGAAAAATAATTGTCCTTTAATCGGAACAGAGAGTCCGGCAAGGTACAGAAGCGATTGGTTTGTTTTGCGCAGCCTTGCCTTTCCGGCAAGGCTTTTTTGATAGGAACGATGAAACGGAGGCGTGAATATGGATAAAGCGCTGATTATGGACAGCGCGGCGCTGGAGCGGGCGTTAAAGCGCATCGCGCATGAAATCGTCGAGAGAAACAAGGGCGTGAGCAACCTCGCGCTGATCGGCATACGCCGCAGAGGCGTGCCGATCGCCAAGCGGATTGCCGGCTATATTGAGCTTTTCGAAGGCGATACGCCCGAAATCGGGTCGCTCGATATCACGTTTTACCGTGACGACCTGTCGCTGCTGTCCGACCACCCAGTATTCAAGGGAACCGATATTGCATTCGACATCAACAATAAAACGGTCGTGCTCGTGGATGATGTGCTCTATACCGGGCGCACGGCGAGAGCGGCGCTCGACGCGCTGATGGACCTGGGGCGGCCGGGCTGCATACAGCTTGCGGTCGTGGTAGACCGCGGGCACCGCGAGTTGCCGATACGCGCGGATTACGTCGGCAAGAACCTGCCGACCGCCAAAACCGAAGTCGTTCACGTGCGCGTCATAGAAATTGACGGAGAGGACGAAGTGGTAATCAACGACTTACCGAATGCTTAAACCCTTATCGTTAAGGGTTTTTTCATACCAGAGACAAAGTTTACAGTAAGGGAAAGAGGTTTTATGTTATTATCCTCCAAAGACATATTGGACCTTTACGATACGCCCGCGCAGGAAATCAGCTTCATATTGGAGACAACAGATACGATGAAGCAGCTTTTAATGCAGCAGGCCAAGAAGATGCCGCATCTGCAGGGCAAGTCGGTCGTGGCGCTGTTCTACGAGAACAGCACGCGCACAAGGCTGAGCTTCGAACTCGCGGCCAAGTTCCTCGGCGCTTCGTTCAGCAACCTTGGCGTTTCTACGAGCAGCGTAAACAAGGGCGAGACGCTGTATGACACCGGAAAGACGATTGAGGCGATGAGCACCGACGTGATCATCATCCGCCACCCGCTCTCCGGCGCGCCGAAATTTTTAGCCGACAATTTTGCGGGCAGCGTGATCAACGCGGGCGACGGCATGCACGAGCACCCGACGCAAGCGCTGCTCGACATGTACACGATGAAGGAACGCTTCGGCAAAATCGAGGGGCTCAACGTGACGATCGTGGGCGATATCTACCACAGCCGCGTGGCGCGCAGCAACCTGTGGGGGCTTAGTAAGCTCGGCGCGAACGTGACGCTGTGCGCGCCTGCTACGCTGATACCGGAGGAGCTTGAAAAAACAGGCGCGTCGGTTACAGGAGATATTAAAAAGGCGCTGAAGCACGCCGATGTGGTGATGGGGCTGCGCATCCAAAAGGAGCGTCTGGAAGGCTCGTTTCTTTCGACGCTGCGCGAGTACAGCCGGTACTTTGGCGTGAACGAAGAGACGATCAAGTTTTGCGAGCGCGACGTGCTCGTGATGCATCCCGGCCCGGTTAACCGCGGCGTGGAGCTTTCTAGCGAGGTGGTGGACGCGCCAAATTCGGTGATCAACGAGCAGGTGACCAACGGCGTGGCGGTGCGCATGGCGCTGTTGTACCTGCTGACGAGGGGGAAAAAGGATGAAGCTTAAAATTGTGGGCGGCACGCTCGCGAATCCGGAGGGCGTTTCGGGAAAGCTGGATATTCTGATCGAAAACGGTATAATTAAAGCGATGGGCAAGGATATCGGTGAAGCGGGCAGCGTGATCGACGCATCGGGCAAAACCGTGTTTCCCGGTTTTATCGACCTGCACTGCCACCTGCGCGAGCCGGGGCAGGAGTATAAAGAGGATATCGAATCGGGCGCTAAGGCGGCGGCAAAGGGCGGTTTTACCGCGGTATGCTGCATGCCCAATACGGTTCCGCCCGTGGATACCGCCTCGGTATGCGCGCTCGTGCTCGAAAAGGCGAAGCGCGCCGCGGTGAAGGTGTACCCGGTAGGCGCGGCGACTAAAGGACTTGCGGGCAAGGAACTCACTGAGATGGGCGAGCTTTCCGAAATGGGCTGCGTCGCGTTCTCGGACGACGGCAGGCCGATCGAAAGCGGCGGCATGATGCGCGCCGCGATGCAGTACGCCGCCACTTTCGGGCGCTTCATCATGGCGCACGAGGAGGACCTCACGATCAAGGGCACGGGCGTCATGAACGAGGGCTACAACGCGACGGTGCTCGGGCTGCCCGGGGCTTCGCGCGCAGCGGAGGAGACCATGATATCGCGCGACCTCATACTGGCGGAAGCCTTGGGGCTGCGCGTACATATCCAGCACGTATCCACGCGCGGCGGCGTGCGCATGATCCGCGAAGCAAAGGCGCGCGGTGTGAACGTGACCGCGGAGAGCGCGCCGCACTACTTCTCTGCGGACGACAGCTATTGCCTCAGTTACGACGGGCGCGCGCGCGTGAACCCGCCGCTGCGCACGAAAGATGACATGGAAGCGGTTAAAGAGGGGCTGCTCGACGGCACATTGGACGCCATCGCGACCGACCACGCGCCGCACCACAAAGATGAGAAGCGCATCGAGTTCGCGCTTGCGGCATCGGGGCTTATCGGCTTTGAAACAGCATTCGCGCTTGCGGTGACGAACCTGACGGACGATACGGATACGTTGGCAAAGCTGCTGTCCGTGAACCCCGCGGCGATCATCGGAAAACCGGGCGGCGTGATCTGCGACGGTGTGCCCGCTGACATCACCATCGCGGACATGGGCGCGGTGTATGTGCTGACGGAGGAAAGTATCGTGTCGCGCTCGAAGAATACGCCCTTTATCGGGCAAAAGCTGCGCGGCGCGGTGACGCATACGATTGTGGACGGAAATCTCGTTTATGACGGAGGTAAATGGTGCAAATAGACAGACTGTACGAAACGATTAAAAGTACGCAGTGCCCGGCATGCGTGGGGCTCGATACGGAGGAAGCGCATCTGCCGGAAAGCTACCGACCGAAGGAAGCTGATTACGAGGCAATCACCGAAGGCGTTTACTGGTACAACTGTGATATCATCGACGCTACCTGCGATATCGCGCCAGCGGTCAAGGTACAAGCCGCCTACTACGAGCAGTACGGCGCGGAGGGTATGCGGTGCTTCCTTCGCACGATGGAGTATGCGAAAGAAAAAGGCTTCGTCGTAATCGCGGACGTAAAGCGCAATGACATCGGCCCGACCGCGAAGGCGTACGCGAACGCGTACCTTAAAAGCAGCGCGGCGGATTTTATCACCGTCAACGCGTACCTCGGCAGCGACGGCATACTGCCGTTCATAGAAGCGTGCGCGGAAACGGGCAAGGGGCTGTTCGCGCTCGTCAAAACGTCCAATCCTTCGGGCGGGGAATTGCAGGACCTCGACGTGGGCGGCAGAAAGCTCTACGAGGTCGTCGCGGATAAGGCTTCCGAGTGGGGTATACCGTTCATCGGGGAATGCGGATACAGCAGCATCGGCGCGGTCGTCGGGGCGACATACCCCGCGGAGGCACAGGCGCTGCGCGCGCGGCTGCCGCATACGTTTTTCCTTGTACCGGGCTACGGCGCGCAGGGCGCGGGCGCGGATGACATCGCGGTCAATTTTGACAAGAAAGGCCTTGGCGCGGTGGTCAACTCGTCGCGCGCGATACTGCTCGCGTGGAAGAACGAGGCATACGCGGGGATGGAAGCGCCGCAGGCGGCAAGGCAGGCGGTGCTCGATATGAAGCAGGATATACTCGGCGCATTAAAAAGGCGCGGAATCAATTTTTAGGAGATACAAATGGCGATACTTACATTGGAGGATGGCACAAGGGTTGAAGGCCAAAGCTTTGGGGCGCAATGCGACGTCGCGGGCGAGGTCGTATTCAACACAGGCATGACGGGCTATCAGGAGGTATTGACTGACCCGTCTTACTGCGGGCAGATCGTGACGATGACATACCCGCTGATCGGCAACTACGGCGTGAACGAAGCCGACCCGGAGAGCGCGCGTCCGCAGGTGCGCGCGTTTATCGTGCGCGAGGTGTGCGACGCGCCTTCGAACTGGCGCAGCGAGGGCGGGCTCAGCGCGTACCTTGTGCAACATAACATCTGCGGGCTTTACGGCATCGACACGCGCGCACTCACGCGTATCATACGCGAGAAGGGCACGATGCGCGGCATCATCACGCAGGCCGAACCGACGAAGCAGCAGCTTGAGATGATGAAAAGCTACGTATGCGAAATGCCCGTCGATCAGGTAACGTGCGCACAAAAGTACGAATACTGTGAAGGCAGCCCGAAGGTCGCGGTGCTCGATTTCGGCCTGAAGCGTAACATACTGCGCAGCCTCAAAAAACGCGGCTGCGGCGTCACGGTGTTCCCCGCGCGCACGGGCGCGGAAGAGATACTCGCTGGCGGCTTCGACGGCATCATGCTCACGAACGGGCCGGGAGACCCCAAGGACAACACAGAGGTGATCGCCAATCTGCAAAAACTCATCGGGAACAAGCCGATATTCGGAATATGCCTCGGGCATCAGCTCGCGGCGCTGGCGCTCGGCGGAGATACGGAGAAACTCAAGTACGGCCACCGCGGCGCGAACCATCCCGTCAAGGACTTAAGCAAAGACCGCGTATATATCACGTCACAGAACCATGGATATACCGTCATCGAGGCCGCGCTGCCAAAGGGCGCATCCGTCAGCCACAAGAACTGGAACGACGGCACGGTGGAGGGCGTGCGCTACGACGGCCTTGGTATGTTCACGGTGCAGTTTCATCCCGAGGCGTCGCCCGGGCCGGAGGACACCGCATACCTGTTTGACGAATTCCTTGCGAACATGAGGAAATAAGATGCCGAAGATAAACGATATACATAAAGTACTCGTCATCGGTTCCGGCCCCATTATCATCGGGCAAGCCGCGGAGTTCGATTACGCGGGTACGCAGGCTTGCCGCGCGTTGCGCGAGGAAGGCATCGAGGTCGTGCTCGTCAATTCCAATCCCGCGACGATTATGACTGATACCGATATTGCCGACAAGGTGTATATCGAGCCGCTGACCGTTCCTGTGATACGCAACATTATCGCCAAAGAACGCCCCGACAGTATGCTTGCCACATTGGGCGGGCAGACGGGGCTGAACCTCGCGATGGAGCTTTTCGAGAGCGGCGTGCTTGATGAGTTCGGCGTGAAGTTGCTCGGTACGGACGCGGCGTCCATACATAAGGCGGAGGACCGCGAAGCGTTCAAGACGCTCATGAACGATATCGGCGAGCCGATCATCGAGAGCGTGATCGCGGATACGGTTGAGCAGGCGCTCTCGTTTGCGAATGCGCAGGGCTATCCGGTCATCATCCGCCCCGCGTATACGCTGGGCGGCACGGGCGGCGGTATCGCTAGCGATGAAGCGGGGCTGCGCGGAATCGCGATGAGCGGGCTTTCCGCCAGCCGCGTGCATCAGGTGCTCGTGGAAAAGAGCGTCGCGGGCTACAAGGAGGGTGAGTACGAGGTGCTGCGCGACGGCAAGGGCAACTGCATC
>CAYNFL010000109.1:0-6470 GCA_964396465.1 uncultured Christensenellaceae bacterium | reverse complement strand
GCGGCATGGGTTTCCGTGGAAGCAAGAAAAGCACGCCGTTTGCCGCGCAGGTGGCTGCTGAAAAGGCAGCCGGCGCCGCGATGGAGCACGGGCTTAAGTACGTGGACGTTTATGTCAAGGGGCCGGGATCAGGCCGCGAGGCGGCGATTCGCGCGCTTCAGACAGCGGGTCTTGAGGTTAGCCTAATTAAAGATGTGACACCCATACCGCACAACGGCTGCCGCCCGCCAAAACGTCGGAGAGTTTAAGGAGGAAAACCAGACATGGCAAGATATACCGATTCCGTTTGCCGTCTTTGCCGCAGGGAAGGCTGCAAGCTGTTCTTAAAGGGAGACCGGTGCTATTCCGGAAAGTGTTCTTTTACCAAGCGTCCGGTTCCTCCGGGAGTGCAGACGAAAAGCCGTAAGAAGGTATCCGAATACGGGCTGCAGCTTCGGGAAAAACAGAAGGTCAAACGGGCGTACGGCATGATGGAATCCCAGTTTGAAAAGTATTACACGATCGCGGAGCGTATGAAAGGCAAGACGGGCGAGAACCTGCTGCGCCTTTTGGAATCGCGCCTCGATAACGTGGTATTTCGTTTGGGGCTCGCGGATTCGCGGGCGCAAGCGCGCCAGACGGTGCTGCACGGGCATATTCTGGTGAACGGTAAAAAGATTGATATACCTTCATATATCGTGAGCGTTGGGGACGAGATTTCTGTGAAGAAGAAGTCCGCGGATACGGACAGGTTCAAGGAGTTGAGGGAAAGCGAAGCGCGGCTGATGCCGAGCTGGCTCAGTATGGACAACGCGAATTTGACAGGCAGGGTCGTTTCGGCCCCGGCGAGAGAGGATATCGACCTGACCATTGAAGAGCATCTGATCGTCGAGCTTTACTCGAAGTAGGAATTAAAGCGGTTGCCCTCAATATTAAAACGATACGGGAGGGTTAGTATCATGTTAGAAATCGAAAAGCCGAATATACAGTGCGCGGAGCAGTCTGAAGACGGCATGTACGCAAAATTTGTGATGGAGCCGCTGGAGCGCGGCTTTGGCTCGACATTAGGAAACTCGCTGAGGCGCGTGCTGTTATCGTGCCTGCCGGGCGCCGCGGTGACGCGCGTTCGCATCGACGGCGTGTTGCACGAGTTTTCTACGATGGAAGGCGTCAGCGAAGATGTCGTAGGCGTTATCTTAAACCTTAAAGGGCTTGCGGTGAAGCTTTACTGTGACGAAGTAAAGACGGTGGTTATCGACGCGATCGGCCCCAAAGACGTGCGCGCGAGCGACATTTCCGAGGATGCCGACGTCGAAATATTAAATCCGGAGATGCACATCATGACGCTTGACAAAGGCGCGCATGTGTACATGGAGATTACCATTGAAAAGGGCCGTGGCTATGTGCTCGCGGATAGGAACAAGGACGCGGATATGCCCATCGGCATCATCCCGGTCGATTCGCTGTTTACGCCGGTGCGCAAGGTCAACTTTACGGTGGAGAACACGCGCGTCGGGCAGATCACCGACTACGACAAGCTCAGTATCGAGCTGTGGACGAACGGTACGATTGCGCCGGACGAAGCGGTATCGCTTGCGGCAAAGATTATCAGCGAGCATTTAGCGCAGTTCATCGGCTTAACCGAGCACGTGCAGAACGTAGAGATCATGGTGGAGCCGGAAGAGGATAAAAAGGAAAAGGTGCTCGAGATTACGATCGAGGAACTCGACCTTTCCGTGCGTTCCTACAACTGTTTGAAACGCGCGGGTATCAACACCGTGGAAGAGCTCATCAAACGCAACGAAGAGGAAATGATGAAAGTCCGCAACCTCGGGCGTAAATCGCTCGAGGAAGTGGAGCAAAAGCTGGCGGCACTCGGGCTTTCGCTGCGGTTGGACGACTAAGCAATAAATTACTGAAGGCGCGCAATCTGGCGCCGCATACGGGGAGGAAATATGGCTGTAAACAGAAAGCTGAACATGCAGCAGGATCAAAGAAAAGCGGCGTTGCGCAATCTCGTCACAAGCCTGTTATGGCATGGCAGGATCGAGACGACGCTCGCGCGCGCGAAGGAAACAAGACGTGTCGCGGAGAAGCTGATTACGCTGGCCGTGAGGGAATATGGCAATACCCAAAAGGTAACTAAAAAGATTACGGAAACCGACGACAAGGGAAACAGGCAGGTCGTCAAGAGAGAGGTTGAAAACGACGCCCCGAGCAAGCTCGCTGCGCGCCGCCGCATCATGAGCTACGTCTATAACGTGCCCGAGCCTAAAAAAGACGGCGAGAGCAAGTACGACTATAGCAAGCGCGCGGGTGAGGTGACGAACCCGCTCGTCGAAAAGATGTTCCGCGAGTACGGGCCGAAGTATTACAAGCGCGCTCAGGATTTGGGTCAGGGCGGCGGATATACGCGCATCATCAAGAAAGGGCCGCGCCGCGGAGACGCTTCCGAAGTCGTGATTTTGGAGCTCGTCTGACGCGTCAAGCGTATCTGAATCATAGAAAATGCAGGGGCGGCTTTGAAGCCGCCCGTTATTTTTAAATCGTACTTTTCGTGTTATAATGGGATATCTTTAATGATAAGGAGTTTGCCGTGGCCATCGTTGAAGCCAAAGAGATAAGCTACAGCTACCGCAGCGAAAACAGCATTACGCCCGCGTTATCCGGCGTCAGCTTAAGCGTTGGCAAGGGGGAGTTCGTCGCGGTCATCGGCCATAACGGCTCGGGGAAATCGACGTTCGCCAAGCACATCAACGCGCTGTTTTTGCCCGATTCGGGCAGCGTGACGGTCGCGGGTATGATTACTTCGGATGAGGCGCGCGTTTGGGATATTCGCCGCACCGCGGGCATGGTATTCCAAAACCCCGATAACCAGCTCGTCGCGACGATCGTGGAGGAAGACGTGGCATTCGGCCCGGAGAATATCGGCGTGCCGACGGAACAGATACGGCAGCGTGTGGATCAAGCGCTTGAAGAAGTCGGCATGGAGGAGTTTAAGGACCGCGCACCGCACATGCTTTCGGGCGGGCAGAAGCAGCGCGTCGCCATCGCGGGGGTGCTGGCAATGCGGCCTGACATCATCGTGTTCGATGAACCTACCGCGATGCTTGATCCGGAGGGCAGGACGGAGGTACTGCAGGCCATCCGCAAGCTGCACGCGCAGGGCAAGACGATATTACTCATCACGCATAATATGGAAGAGGCGTTGGAAGCAGACCGCGTCGTGATCATGACAGGCGGGCAGGTTACGCTTTCGGGCACGCCGCAGGAGGTATTCGGCAACGAGCAAGCGCTTAAGGAAGCAGGGCTTGCCGCGCCGCCGCACATCGCGCTGTACCATTTGCTTAAAAAGCGCGGTATAGATATGGGGGATTGCCCCGTCACCATCGAAGAATTTGTGGAGCAGTTATGCCGGTAGAACTTGAGCATCTGACGTATACCTATATGCCCGGTACGCCGTTTGAAGCAAAGGCTGTGGACGATATCAGCTTAAGGCTGGAAGACGGCGAATTTGCAGGCGTCATCGGGCACACCGGCTCGGGCAAGACCACGCTGATCAGCATGATCGCGGGGCTGCTTAAGCCTACCTTCGGCCGCGTGCTGCTGGACGGCGAGGATATCGGCGCAAAAGGATATGACCGCAAAAAGCTGCGCCGCCATATCGGCGTGGTATTTCAATACCCGGAATACCAGCTTTTTGAAGAAACCGTGGTCAAGGATATCGCGTACGGGCCGCGGCGCGTCGGCGTTGCGGAAGAGGAGATTGACGACCGCGTGCGGCACGCGATGGAGCTCATGGAGCTGGATTACGGCGGTATCGGCAACCTCTCGCCGTTTGAACTTTCGGGCGGGCAGAAACGCCGCGTCGCGATTGCGGGGGTGCTTGCGAGCCGGCCTAAAATGCTGATACTCGACGAACCAGTCGCGGGGCTGGACCCGCAAGGGAGAAAGCATCTGATGCGGCTCATAACAAGCCTCAATGCCGAAGGCGCGACGATACTCATGATCACGCATTCCATGGACGACCTTGCTGAGAACGCAAACCGCGTGCTGGTGCTCAGCGGCGCGAAGCTCATCATGGACGCCACTCCGTCGGATATTTTTTCACGTGAAACAGAACTTAGGAAAATAGGCCTTGATCTGCCTGCGGTAGTGAAGATCGCGTCCGCGCTGCGCGCGCGCGGAAAGGATGTGCCGAGCGGGGTCGTCCGGCTGGATCAGCTTGAGCAGAGCATTCTTGGAATGCCGGGAATCAAACCATGATTAAGAACATAACGCTCGGTCAATACTTTCCGGGCAACTCGATCATACACCGGCTGGACCCGCGTACCAAGCTTATACTCGCCATCGCGCTCATCGTGGCGGTGTTTATGGCGGATACATGGATTGGCAACGCGATGGTATTCGCTTTTCTTATATTCGCGATGCTGCTTTCGCGCGTGAGCGTGCGGTTTGTGCTGCGCGGGTTAAAGCCGCTTTGGTTTATCATCATATTCACCTTTGTGCTTAATACGTTTTTCTATTCGGGTGGAACGGAGATTTTTAAGTGGTGGATCATCCGCGTGACGCAGGAGGGGCTGCAAAACGCCGCGCGGCTGGCAATAAGGCTTGTATTTTTAATCACTTCCACGACGATGCTCACGCTGACGACTTCGCCCATTGCGCTGACGGACGGGATTGAGAGCCTGATGAAGCCGCTTAAAGCGGTACGCTTCCCGGTGCACGAGCTTGCGATGATGATGACGATCGCGATGCGCTTTATACCGACATTGCTTGAGGAGACCGATAAGATCATGAAGGCGCAGACCGCGCGGGGCGCGGAGTTTGACAGCGGCAGCGTGTTCGCGCGCGCCAAAGGCATGGTGCCGCTTTTGGTGCCGTTGTTTGTGAGCGCGTTTCGCCGTTCCGACGAGCTCGCCTTCGCGATGGAATCGCGCTGCTACCATGGCGGCGAAGGGCGCACGCGCTTAAAGGTGCTGCGCTTTCATGCGCGCGACCTGTTTGCCGCGCTGGCGGTGGCTGCGCTGATCGCTTTTACGGCGATGGAAGGGTGGATACTCTCATGCGTGTTCGGTTGACCGTGGAATACGACGGTACGAATTATGCGGGCTGGCAGCGGCAAAAAAACGGGCTTTCGGTGCAGCAGGTATTGGAAGAGGCTTTTCATAAGGCCTCGGGCGAGTTTGCGGCAATTACGGGCGCGGGGCGTACCGACGCGGGCGTACACGCGCTCTCGCAAGTCGCGCACCTGGATACGCACTGTACGATTCCGCCTGAAAAGATCAGTTACGCCATGAACACGTTTCTGCCGACCGATATCCGCGTGAAGTATTCCTGTGAGGCGGACGAAGCTTTTCATGCGCGCTTTTGCGCGCGCGGTAAAACCTACCGCTATTGCGTATACAACGCACCGCATCCTTCGGCGATATACCGCAATCTGTCATGCCATGTTTCGGGCAGCCTCGATATTGAAGCGATGCGCATGGCTGCGGCATGCCTCGTGGGGGAGCACGATTTTGCCGCGTTCTGCGCCGCGGGCAGCGAGGTGAAGGACACGGTGCGTGTGATTCATACGCTGGCGATTGCGGAAGAAGCGCCGTTTATCCATATCGACGTTACAGGCAGCGGCTTTCTCTATCATATGGTGCGCATCATCGCGGGTACGCTGACCGACGTCGGCCTGAAACGCATCCCTTCGCAGCGAATGAAAGAGATACTGGACAGCAAGGACAGAAACGCCGCCAGCGCAACCGCACCCGCACGGGGGCTGACCTTGGTCGAAGTACGGTATGATCAATAAAATGATTATGGATATTGACAAATTCCGTGTTTTTATCGTATACTGAATTAAAGTTCAAAGAGAACACTTCTTTTTGGCACAGGCCGATTAGATGAGATGAGAGCAGACGAGTGTTTTTTTTGTACAAAAAACAAAGATTAGAGGAGATCAGCCATGAAACAGATTCCCAACAGAGTTTTTTTAACTGAGGACGAATTGCCGAAGCAATATTATAATATTGCAGCGGATATGCCCAACAAGCCAATGCCTTATTTGCATCCGATGACGGGCAAACCGGCCGGCCCTGCCGATCTTGAACCGTTGTTTGCCAAAGCGTTGATCGAGCAGGAGATGTCCACCGAACGCTATATCGATATCCCGGAAGAGGTGCGTGAAATCTACGCGGCTTTCAGGCCGTCCCCGCTTGTACGCGCGTACCGGCTGGAAAAAGCGTTGGGCACGCCCGCGAAGATTTACTACAAATACGAAGGCAGCAATCCTTCGGGAAGCCATAAGCTCAACAGCGCAGTCGCGCAAGCGTATTACAATAAGATTGAGGGCATTAAGCGGCTTTCCACCGAAACCGGCGCGGGCCAGTGGGGCAGCGCGCTTTCCATCGCGTGCGCGATGTTCGGCCTTGAGTGTACAGTTTATATGGTGCGCGTGTCCTACGACCAGAAGCCTTACCGCAAGACGCTGATGCAGACCT
>CAYNFL010000108.1:4002-6474 GCA_964396465.1 uncultured Christensenellaceae bacterium | reverse complement strand
TGCAGGATGTGAACCGGCTGTTAACCCAGTTTGAACAGATGACCAAGCTCATGAAAGGGGTGTCGGGCAAGCGCGGTAAAAAAGGCTTGCTGGGCATGCCGTTCTGATAAATATTTTGGGAGGATACTATGGCAGTTAAGATCAGATTGAAAAGAATCGGCGCGAAAAAGGCCCCGTTCTACCGCATCGTGGTGGCGGACGCGCGCAGCCCCAGAGACGGGCGCTTCATTGAGGAGCTCGGCAACTACGACCCAATGAGCAAGAAGTGCGTCGTGGACGGCGACAAGGCCTTGACGTGGATCAAGAACGGCGCGCAGCCCACAGAGACGGTGCGCTCGCTGCTCAAGAAGAACGGCGTGTTGAAGTGATGGAGAACGTGATGCTGGAACTTGTAAAATACATCGCAGAGTCGCTCGTGGAGAAACCTGAAGAAGTGAAGGTGAACCAAACCGAGGACGATAAAACTGTCGTCATCGAGCTTTCCGTAGCGCGCGAGGATATGGGCAAGGTCATCGGCAAACAGGGGCGTATCGCCAAAGCGATCCGCGCGATCGTCAAGGCGGCCTCGTCCAGATCTAAAAAGAAGTATGTCGTCGAAATCATTGAGCATGATTGAAATCGCGCACATCGCAGCGCCCCACGGTATCCGCGGCGATGTGAAGGTGTATCTGTATTCCGAAAACTATGATGAGTTCTTCGGGCGCGGATTCGCATACATAAACGATACGGAAGGCCAAAGGCGCGTGGTTTATACCGCGCTGCGCGTTGACCCTCCGTTTGTTTATGTGCATATCGACGGTGTGGACACGCGCAACGACGCGGAACGGTTGAAAAACGTGACGCTTTCCGTGATGCGAGAGGAACTCGAAGCGCCCGGAGAGGGCGAACATTACATATCGGATATCATCGGGCTGTCCGTCGTCGCGGACGGAAAAAAGCTCGGGGTACTCAAAGACGTGCTGCAGCACGGCGCGGCGGACGTTTACGTAGTCAAGGGCGAAAAGGGCTTCATGTTCCCCGCGCTCAAGCGCGTGATCAAAAGCATCGATACCGCGGCGGGCATCATCGAAGTGGACGCAAAGGCGCTGGGGGAGGTCGCGGTATATGACGGCGTATAACGTGCTCACGCTGTTCCCCGAAATGTTTGCTTCCGTCTGCGCGTCGAGCATTTGGGCACGCGCGGTCAAGGCCGGGCTGATTGCGGTGAACGCGATCGATATCCGCGACTACGCGAATGATAAACACCGCCGCGCGGACGATTATCCGATGGGCGGCGGCGCGGGTATGGTGTTAAAGCCGGAACCCGTGGACGCCTGCTTTGCGGATGTGCTGTCTCGCAGCGAAAAGCCGGTCATCAACGTGTATATGTCGCCGTGCGGCAGAAAGCTGAAGCATCCGCTTGTGCTGGAACTTGCGCAGCACCGTACGGTCAATATACTTTGCGGGCACTACGAGGGCGTGGACGCGCGCGTACTGAGAAGCCGCATCGATATCGAAATATCCGTGGGGGATTTCGTGCTTACGGGCGGGGAGATTGCCGCGATGGCGCTCATCGATTCGTGCATCCGCCATGTGGGCGGTGTGCTGGGCAACGAGGCTTCCGCGCAGGGCGAGTCGTTCTCCGAATCGCTGCTCGAATATCCTCAATATACGCAGCCCGCCGTATGGAACGGCGAGCGCATACCGGAGGTGCTGCTTTCCGGCCACCACGCCAACGTGGAAACGTACCGGCGGCAGCAGTCGCTGGAAGAAACGGCGAGAAAGCGCCCTGACCTGCTCGCGCGGGCAAGATTGACGAAGAAGGATATCGCGTACATCACCAAAGAGGACGAGCGGACAAAGTAATCGTATCCGCTCTTTTTATGCTCAAATTCAACATGTAATATAATTATCAAGATGAAACCTTACAGTATTTCACCACATACAAACGCGGCTTTATAATGATACTATTATTCCGGGTATTGGAGGTGATCCGTTACGACTTATAAAACAGCGCAAGTTGCGAAGATTATAGGAGTTCATCCCAATACGATACGTTTTTACGAAGAAATGTCGCTGCTCCCCGTAGTGCCAAGAGCACAAAGCGGATATCGTATATTTGACGACAGGCACATTGAACAGCTTCGGCTTCTCCGCACTGCTTTTCGCGCTGAGATTATCAGCAACCGTCTCAGGCTTGAAGCTTTGGATATCGTCAAAATCGCAGCGAAAAATGAAATTGCCAGTGCGTATCAAAAAGCAAAACGTTACCATGAGCATCTGACGCAAGAAAAAGAGAATGCCGAACAAGCGGTACATATTGTACTCGGCATTATCAGCAACAGCCATGAGGATGAAGAGGTTCTCGTTTCTACAAACAGAAGAGAAACCGCGGAATTGCTTGGCATCACACCGGATGTGCTGCGCGACTGGGAAAGAAACGGCATGATTACCGTGCCCCGGGATACGAAAGGGGCCAGACAATACGGCACA
>CAYNFL010000108.1:0-3992 GCA_964396465.1 uncultured Christensenellaceae bacterium | reverse complement strand
AATCGATAGACTTAAAATCATTCGTACGTTGCGAAACGCACATTATTCCATGATGTCGATACTTAGGATGCTGAACCGTCTGGATCGCGGAGAGCTGAATATACGGGAAAGCATCGATACGCCCGAAGCTGACGAAGATATCGTTTGCGCGGCAGACAGGTATATCACTGCGCTCGATTCGGCGGGTATGGACGCATGTGAAATGCTGAAAATGCTCGAAGGGATGAAAAAATACAGCAGCGATTAGCAATCATACCGCGTGGTGTGCCATCGGCAATAATGCCGGTGGCATTTTAAATTTATTCTATATATAGACAACAGAATCTACCCTACAGTATGCCACCAGCAATTATTCGGATGGTATATTTCAAGAAAAACTACGGAGGAAAAACAAACATGCAGAGTAAAACTCCAGCGCCGCCGTGGCGCAGAAAAGCAGCCGCCTTTCTGCTTAGCCAGAGTATTTCGCTTTTCGGCTCACAGATAGTGCAGATGGCGGTGATCTGGTATGTTACGATAGAAACCTCATCGGGGCTGTGGGTGACGGTTTTAACGCTCGCCGCTTTTCTGCCGCAGATGATCGTATCGCTATATGGCGGCGTGCTGGCAGACCGCTGCAACAGAAAGCGTATCATTATTATCGCGGATGCGGTGATTGCCATAACGACACTGCTGCTGGCAGTATTCATGATCATTTGGGGTACGGGAGAAAATGCATTGCCTATGATCATCATAGTTTCGGCCATACGGTCATTGGGCAGCGGTATTCAAACGCCTGCTGTAAACGCGATGATTCCGCAGCTTGTCCCCGAGGAAGGGTTGATGCGTGTGAACGGTATTAACGGAAGCATACAATCCGCGATACAGTTTATATCTCCGGTAGCGGCGGGCGCCATCATGGCGTTAAGCCCAATCTATACCATTCTCTTTATCGATACCGCGACGGCGGCAATCGGTATTGGCATACTTTCCGCAATCGATATTCATGATAATAAGCCGGAAGCGGGAGTGGAATCAACATCGGTGTTCGCGGAAATGAAGGAGGGCTTCAAATTTACATGGAACCACAAGTTTTTAAGAAGGCTGCTTGCCACATATGGCGCATTTATTTCCCTGTGTGTTCCATCCGGTTTTCTGGCGTCGCTGATGATTGAACGGACATTCGGTAATAATGTGCTTTTGCTGACGATTAACGAGACGGTCGGCTTTGCGGGCATGTTCATCGGAGGGCTGCTGCTGGGCGTAACGGGAGGGTTCAAAAATCGTAATAAAACATTATTTCTGGGGATGGTAATCCTCGGGGCTGCTTCTCTGGCGGTGGGTTTCACCAATGTGTTTTGGGTATTCGTTGTTCTTATGTTCATCATCGGCGGTGCAATACCCGCCGCTCAAACTTCGGTATTTACATTGGTTCAGGAAAAAACAGAACCTTCTATGATGGGCAGGGTATTCAGCTTGGTCAACGTGATGTTTACCGGCTTTATGCCGCTTGGCATGGTGATATTCGGGCCGCTTGCCGACGCCGTGCGCATACAGACAATGGTGATTATCTGTGCGATTTTTATCTTACTTCTGGGGATAAGCCTACCGCTGTCCCGAAAGTATTACAGTGAGGGAGTTATGAAGTTGCAGGAGGAGGCGGAAAGCGAAACGAACAGCGCTGCACAGTAGTAATAAAAATAATTGTATATGGAACTTTAAGGGAATATAATCAACGGACATTACTGTTGAAATGTGGAAGGACAACGAGCCCGTAAAAGAGTCTTTAGTTGATAATAAGATCATGGTGCCTGAATTAAATGGAATTGTCGTCTATGAAGTAACGGGAAAATGGGAGCAAGGAACCGTTCATTACGCATTCTCTGTTAAAGTAAAATAAAAATGCATACAGGTATTAAACACAATTGAATTTTTGAAAAACAACCATGTGTATTTTATTTTAATTATGCCCCTTTTTGTGTGAAGACGCTTTTCCCGTGTTATAATAAAAATATACGGGGAGGGCAGCTATGGGCAAATTCATTATCATTGTAATGGACAGCGTGGGCATAGGCGCGCTGCCCGACGCGGGGCGCTTCGGAGACGAAGGCTCCGATACGCTGGGGCATATCATCGAAGCGTATCCCGATATCCGGCTGAATAACCTTGCAAAGCTCGGCCTGTGCCGCCTGAAGCCACAGCTGAAATACAGCGGACAAGTGATCGGCGCGTACGGGCGCGCCGCGGAGGTGTTCCCGGGCAAGGATACCACCGGCGGGCATTTCGAGATTGCGGGGCTGGCGCTCGAAAAACCTTTCCCCACGTTCCCGCACGGCTTCCCGGAGGAATTCATTTACACGTTCGAGAAGGCTGTGGGAAGAAAGGTTATCGGCAACTATGCGGTATCCGGCACGGAGATCATCAAGGTGCTGGGCAAGCAGCACGTGGAAACGGGCGCGCTGATCGTATACACTTCCGCAGACAGCGTATTTCAAATCGCGGCGCACGAGGAAGTTGTGCCGATAGCCGAGCAATACCGTATTTGTGAAACGGCGAGGAGTATGCTCACTGGAGACCTCGGCGTGGGGCGCGTGATCGCAAGGCCGTTTACCGGTACAGAGGGCAATTTTGTGCGCACGAAGAACCGCCGCGATTTTTCTTTCGCGCCGCCCGGAGAAACGATACTCTCCGCCGTCAAAGCGGCGGGGCTGGAAGTTGCGGGCGTGGGCAAGATCGAGGATATATTCGCGGGCGTCGGCCTGACGAAGCGTAACCATACGACCGACAACGATTCGGATATCACCGCGACGGTCGAATACATTCGTTCGGACTTTGACGGCCTCGTGTTTTCCAACCTTGTGGATTTCGACATGCTCTTCGGGCACCGCAACAACGTACAAGGGTATCAGGAAGCGCTTGAAGCGCTGGATGCGCGCGTTCCCGAAATACTTTCCGCGCTGGGCGAAGACGATATCGTGATATTCACCGCGGACCATGGCTGCGACCCGACGACGGCTTCGACCGACCATTCGCGTGAATACATTCCGATACTCGTATACGGTAAAAATGTAAAGGCGGATACCGATATCGGTACAAGAAAGTCGTTTTCGGATATCGCGGCGACCGCCGCGGAATACTTCGGGCTGAAGGGCTGGCGCGCGGGAACGTCATTCTATCGGCAGATCGTAAAGGAGCAGCGATATGACGGCATTGGGAAGAATTGATGACGCGTACGAATACCTTTGCGGCGCGGTTTCACAGCGCCCGGTATTATGCGTCGTGCTGGGCAGCGGCCTCGGCGCGTATGCTGACACCTTGAAAGGCGCGCAGGCCATTCGGTACGAGGATATCCCCGGTTTTCCGGTTTCCACCGTGCCGGGGCATGCGGGCCGGTTGGTGTTCGGCAGTAAGCACGGCGTGGACGTCGTATGCATGCAGGGGCGCTTCCACTGCTACGAGGGGTACGCGCCTGCCGAAACGGTGATACCGTTGCGCGCGCTGATTAAAATGGGCGTGAAAACGCTGCTCGCGACCAACGCCGCAGGCGGGGTCAATACAGATTTCAAGCCGGGCGATATCATGATCATCGAGGATCATATCAACTTTACGTTTCTAAATCCGCTGGTAGGAGAGAACCTCGGCGAGTTCGGGCCGCGCTTTCCCGATATGAGCTATGCGTACGATCAAAAGCTCATCCGCATACTGGAGCAGGCCGCGAATCAGGGCGGCATCGCCGTACGCAAAGGCGTATACATGATGATGAAAGGCCCGTCGTTTGAAACGCCCGCGGAGATACGCGCGGCGCGGAGCCTCGGCGCGGACGCCGTGGGCATGTCCACCGTGCCGGAGATCATCGCGGCGGCGCACGCGGGTGTCGCTTCCGCGGCGATATCGTGCATCACGAATATGGCGGCAGGAATACTTGACCAGCCGCTGACGCACGCGGAAGTGATGGAGACCGGAAAAGCAGCTGCGGAAAAAATCGCCGCGCTGATCGACGGATTCATCGAGCG
>CAYNFL010000107.1:0-6495 GCA_964396465.1 uncultured Christensenellaceae bacterium | reverse complement strand
TCCATGCGGTACAGGCGGCAGTCAAAGCCAATCGACGAATGGAACCCGGCGGCCGTCTCGTCGGTATCGGCCGAGAATCGCCCGCCCCACATCTTCTTGCTCATATTACTTCCTTTGCGCGTCCAGCAACGCCTTTACCTTGATCGGCAGCCCGAACAGGTTGATAAAGCCTTCCGCGTCCTTTTGGTTGTACACCTCATCGCGCCCGAACGTCACGAACGCCTCGCTGTAAAGCGAATACGGCGATTGCATGCCTGCGGATACGCAGCGGCCCTTGTAGAGCTTGATGCGCACCGTACCCGTCACGGTCTGCTGCGTTGCGTCCACAAACGCGGCCAGCGATTCGCGCAGCGGCGTATACCATTGCCCGTAGTATACCATCTCCGCGTATTTGACGGCGACGCCCTGCTTATAGTGCAGCGTCTCGCGGTCGAGCGTGATGCTCTCGAGCGCGCGGTGCGCCTCAAACAATATCGCGCCCGCCGGGGTTTCGTACACCCCGCGCGATTTCATGCCTACGAGCCTGTTTTCCACGATATCGTCGATGCCCACGCCGTGCTTCGCGCCGAGTTCGTTGAGCGTTTCGATGAGTTTGACAGGCGGCAGCTTTTCGCAATCCACCGACACGGGCACGCCCTTTTCAAAGTCAATCGTCACGTATTCCGGTTTGTCCGGCGCTTCCTCGGGCGGCGTGCAGATAAGGTACAGGTCATCCTGCGGCTCGTTCCACGGGTCTTCAAGATCGGCACCCTCGTGGCTTAAATGCCACAGGTTCCGGTCCATGCTGTACGGCCGCTTTTTGGATACCGGCAGCGGCAGTCCGCGCTTCTCCAGAAAAGCGATCGCGTCCTCGCGCGAGCGGATATCCCATACGCGCCAAGGCGCGATGATCTTCATCTCGGGAGCGAGCGCCTTGATCGTCAGCTCAAAGCGCACCTGGTCGTTGCCCTTGCCCGTCGCGCCGTGGCATATCGCATCACAGCCTTCCTTCTTTGCGATATCGACAAGGTGCTTCGCGATAACGGGGCGCGCCATCGACGTACCGAGCAGGTATTTGCCCTCGTATATCGCGCCTGCTTTGAGCGTCGGGTAGATGAAGTCCGTAATGAACTCCTCGCGCATATCCTCGATGTAGAGCTTGCTCGCGCCGCTCTGCTTCGATCTTTCGTGAAGCGGGAAAAGCTCCTCGCCCTGCCCCACGTCCGCCGCCATCGCGATGACCTCGCAATCGTAGTTTTCCTTGAGCCACGGTATGATCACCGATGTATCCAGCCCGCCGGAATAAGCGAGCAGTACCTTCATTTTCGCCATGCCAATAAAACCTCCGAATTGATGCTTATAATTATACAATATCGTGTATATTTATACAATACCTTCAGGCCGTATTTTTATTTTCGCCTAAACTAAGAGATGTGCCATTACATCGTAACTTCCCACGTATCCTCGGGCGCGAGCCAGTCCTTATATTTCTCCTTGCCGCCGCGGGCTTTCCAGTCCGAATCGATGGTCAGCTTTGAGCTGATGCCTCCCCTCGGGTTGCATATCATCACGATACGCAGGCGGTCGGGCTCGTATGCGCGCATCAGGTCGTCGTATATGATGTTGACCAGCCGTTCATATGATACGACGATATCTCGCAATTGATATGTATAACGCTTTAGTGATTTGAGTTCTATAATCTTGTCTTTGGGATAGAAGGAAAGATAGATCGTCGCAAAATCCGGTTGTTCCTGAACGCCGAGAAACGTGCATTCCGGTATTTTGATTTTAATCTCATACGCGCCCTTGGACGGGTTGGGTATCGATTTCAGTAAGCTTGAATCAATATCCTTATATGTTTTTAAATTGCTCATATTCATACGCCTCATCAATCATGCTTGTTCATAGTTTACCAATCCCTGCTGATATGTCAAGCAGCACTTCCCATAAAAAAGGCGATGAAGCCTGATCGCTTTCAGACCTCACCGCCCTGCATAAGGCAATATGCAATTCTATCGTATTTTATTTTTCCAGCGTTGGTAAGCCCGCCGCAGCTCCTCCGCCTTTTCCTCCGGGCAGGTGGGGTTACAATGTGCCCATGCCCCGGTTTCGCTCGAAGCGTTATACTTCATCTGGCTGTCCGAACGCATTGGCGAAAAGAACTCGATATGGAAATGCCATATGTCGCTCATATCCCCCATATTGACAGGCGCGTTGTGCAGGCACATCATGTACGGGAAGGGGCTGTCAAACAGCGTATCGTACATGCCGGAGACGTCCCGCACCGTGAGCCCCAGATATCTGAGTTCTTCATCGGTCATTTCGTCGATGGAGGGGATATGGCGTTTTGCGAATACATATACGCCGTACGGATACTCAGTAAAGAACGGAAGCACGACGGAGAAATGGGCGTTCTCGAAAATAACGCGTTTCTTTGCTTCCTGTTCCACTTTAAGCAAGCGGCACAGCAGGCACATGTAATTCTGTTTATAATGCTCCGTTGCAGCCTTTAATTCCAGCGCCAGCTTTTTGGGCAGTACGCTGTAACCGTAAATCTGCCCATGCGGGTGCGGCATCGTTACGCCCACCGCTTCACCGCGATTCTCGAATATCATAACGTATTTAATTCGCTTATCCTTACTGATGTCAACGAACGCTTCCCGCCATGTGCGCGCCAATACCTCCATGTTCTCATCCGACAGCTCGCACACCGTCTTATTATGCTCCGGCGAATAGAGTATCACTTCACAGCGGCCGTATACGGGCAGCGTTTTCAGCAGGTCGATTGCAACGTCGTCCGCAGCCGGGGGTGTTTGTGACAGCGCGGGGAAGTCGTTGGGATAGCGCAATACGGAATAGCCTTCGTCCGGCACTTTACCCGAGCCAGGGCAGAACGGGCACCATTCCTTTGGCATGTCCGGCCTATCCTGCCGGTGCGAAGCGATGATCACCCAGTCGTCAATCAGCGGATGGTAACGAAGCTCAGCCATGGGCACGCTCCTCTGTCTCCACGGCAGCGACGCCGGAAGGCCTGAAGTTCAACATATAGCAGCAGCCGCAGCCAAAAATATCTTCCATCTTTTTTTTGTATCTTTCCGCGGTATCATAAGGTACGTACGCCTGTATCGTACCCGCAAAACCGCCGCCGTGTACACGCCATGCGCCGCGCCCTTCGAGCAGCCTTTCGCTGACAGCAAGCGCGACACCCACCGGCTGATCTTCTGGCATACCGTCAACAGATACGTTCTGCAGGTATTCCCATGATGAACGTCCGCTTTCATTGACAAATTGCAAAAATCGATTGAAGTCTCCCGCTTTGAGCGCCTCGGCCATCTCCTGCGACCGTCTGTTCTCCCTGAAGAAGTGAAACGCGCGCAATACGGCGCGGTCTCCGCATTCCCTTCTGAATTCGCTGATTCCCGCCATAAACTCTGTTTCGCTGCAGAAGCGCAACCACTTTTGTCCCAATCGGTTTGATATGCGCGCCATCTCCTGCGGTATGGCGGCGTATTCCTTTGTCAGGTTGACGTGACTGCCGCCGGTATTTGTGATGAAAAGCGCATACCCGTGCGAACGCAAATCAAACGGAATGCTTTCATAAACCGATGCCGCTGTATCCCGAAAGTCGATGTACGATACGCCGCCGAGTGCACACGCCATTTGATCTTGCAGACCGCACGGTTTGCCGAAAAATTCGTTCTCGGCGTATTGCCCGATCTTTGCAAGCTCCACAGCGGGCACTTGCCCTCCGTTATATAAATAACTGAATATCGCACCGATAAGCACCTCGAACGATGCTGACGACGATAACCCCGACCCCTGCAGCACATCCGATGCAATAACCGCTTTAAAGCCTCCGATATGATACCCTTGCTTTTTGAATCCTGCTGCTACGCCGCGGACAATCGATGCGGATTTCCCGGATTCTCCGGGAATTGGCGCAAGCCTGTCCGTTTCTACGGAAAATGCCGCGTACCCCTCCGAGCAGATATCGATTTTTTTCTCGCTGTGCGCACTTACAGCCGCAATAGTATCAAGGTCAACAGCGGCGGTGAGCACACAGCCATGCTGGTGGTCCGTATGATTTCCGCCCAGCTCACTGCGCCCCGGCACGGAAATAAATACTTCCGGCTTCGCGTTATATTGAACCTTAAATTGATCAAAAGCCTTTGCGTAACGCTGCCTCTGATATTCAGCCCTGCCACTGTAAATATCGTCCATGCTCAATAGTAAACCCGGCATGTTGGCTACCTCCATATTTACCCGTTATTTATGTTAATGCATTGCCATCATTTTAACTATAAACAAAAATTGCATTTGTATGTATTTTTGTTGTATAATCACTTTAAGAGGGGTTCAAATGAGCATTAGGACAGGAATTTTAAAGGATTCTTTTAAAACCGACCGTCGCGAAAGCACCGGGCTTGCGGTGCTCAATACCGGGCGGCAAAAATGCCAGCCGGGGCATTTTTGGGGCCCCGGCATGCGGGATCATTATCTCATCCATGTCGTTACTGCCGGCAAGGGCGTATACCACATTCAGGGAAAATCGTTGCGCCTTCAGGCGGGGGATATATTTTTAATTAACCCTGACACGGTGGTTTTTTACGAGGCGGACCGCAATGACCCATGGGAGTATTATTGGGTCGGTTTTCAGGGCAGCGACGCCCCCTACCTCATTGAGCTTTGCGGGTTTCGGCGCTCTACGCTTGTGCTCAGCGCGGGTTCGTCGCTTTCCTCGCTGCGCGACGCGCTGATTGCGATCCATAATACGCGCGGCAGGGATATCGCGGACGACCTTCGGATGACCGGGGCGCTTTATATATTCTTAAGCCGGATGATATCGCTGAATAGGTCGGTGGAGCGCACGAACCGCAGGCCGATTGAAAAAGCCGTACGGTATATCTGCGACAATTTCTCGAGGCAGATCAGCGTGCGCCAGATTGCCGAATTCTCCGGCGTCAGCCGCAGCCAGCTTTACCGTCTGTTTGTGCAGCACCTTCACGTGACACCCATTGAATATCTTCTAGAAAAGCGGATCTCTACGGCATGCACGCTGTTCAGCCGTTATCGCGTCTCCGTCAGCGAAGCTGCGTATTCGGTCGGCTTTTCCGATCCGCTGTACTTTTCGCGGATGTTCAAAAAAATTCGCGGCGTAAGCCCAAGCGCATTCAGAGAGAAATGTCTGAAACCGCCGCAATAGTACAGCGGTTTTGTATAAAAAAGAACCGGCGGTTTTCCGCCGGCCCCGCCGCTTTTCAGGCATTGAATTCGCTTTTAATCTGTTGTACCTCGTTGTCGTCCGCCATGGAAGCTGGTTTGTAATACCCTTTGCTTTGCGCGATTTGGAACAGCTCATACTGTGATGTCTCATCACCGTTACGTATCTGCTGCAATGTCTGGCGAAGGCTCGTGTTGGCGCATTCTGATATTGCTGTCGTATAAGCCGTCAAACTGCTTTTGATGGACGATAGCGCGTCGTTGACCATCGTTTTTTCCTGCAGCGATCCGCCGCTGGCCGTGCCCATGGTTCCGGTTTCCATATTACTATTTCCGCTCGTGTTTCGCATTTTTGCACCTCCTAACCCAAAAATGACAGCAGCTGCTGCTTGGTCTTTTGCGCTTCCTGCGCGGATTTTTGAAAATACGACCTGACCTGCGGGTCTGCGGACTGCTGCGCGTACGTCTGCATTTTTGCATAAGCGGTGTCATGCGCGCCGATCAAATGCCGCAGATGCTGCAGCTCCAGTTTGTTCAGTTGTGACATATTATGGCTCCTTTCAATTTGATCACACTGCTTAGTATCCTGCAAAAAGTAAAACGATATACGAAAAATACTTCTTGAAATCAAAACATTCGATTCCATTTGCATACAAATAAAAAAGCCGGTGAGCTTTGATATAGCCCGCCGGCTGAATGAAAACCGTTACCTCATATCCACGTAGATATCGTTATATTTGTGCTGAAAATCATACTTCCAAGAACCTTCGGACGGCCTTGATACCCCCATCATGTCGCAAAGCGCAATCACATCCGTCCTGAACTGTTCAAGCAACGTAAGCAGTTCTGCCCCGGAGTAAGAATCATAGTTCAGCACCTGTTTATACTCGGCAGCCACGGTATTGTATAGTGTCCATTGCGGGCCGCCCGCGGCATACTGCCGGTATCCCCCCGGTGGCGTCGTCGGCGCTGGCGCCGGAGGCTCCGGCGGCGCTGGCGCTGGTGTATCCTCCGTCGGCGCTGGCGGAGTCGGCTCCGCTGCCGAAGGTTCTTCCGTCGGTGTATCCGTCGGTTCCGTAGGTGTATCTGATGGCGCACTTGAAGATGTCACATCTCCCTCAATTCCCGGCGATACATCCTGCACCGAGGTTGAAAGCAAAAGCGATATTTTCGACGGCTTGGCCGCGTCGGCGTTCAGTATATCCTTAACGGTAGAGATTGAAGGCTTTGCCGCCTTTGCAAACTGTCTGGCCTGCAATGCGCCCCACCGCTCCTGTAAACTGTTCAACGAATATC